>JAFPCJ010000043.1 GCA_017423885.1 Clostridia bacterium
ACACACCATAAACAAAATAATTGCGGCGAGTCCGCCAAGAATACCCCAAAATCCAAAGATCTGCACGCAAACAAGCAGAAAAATCCGCTCAAACTTCATGGCATACCCCATCTCAAAGCTCGGCTGTGAGAAGCCTGCAATGGTGACAAAAGCGGTAAAAAGTATTACTTCAGCCACAAACCATCCTGCGGTTATGGCAAACTCCGAAAGCAAGAGACCTCCGATTATTCCAAGTGAATTTGAAAGTGTATCGGGGGTATTAAGACTTGCAAGCTGCAGACCGTCCACTATAAATTCAAGTAGCAGAAGCTGCAGGAATATCGACATCGCCCCTGTTTTATCCGGCAGCATGAACTTCAGAAATTCAGGGCAGTATTGCGGCTCGTTGCAAACAAGAAGATAAAACGGCACCGCTATTACGGTCAGGATAGAAACTATGACCCTTATAAGGCGCGTATACGTGCCTACGATAGGCATAAAATAATAGTCATCCACATCGCGGAAGAAATCGGCAAAGGAGTTGGGCAGTACCATTACGGCAGGGGCGTTATCCATTATCATCACCACCTTACCGTCCAACACGCAAGCGCTTGCAAAATCAGGGCGCTCGGTAAACTTGAACTTCGGGTAAGGATTAAAAAACGAGGACGGAATAAGTGCCTCGCAAAACGCCTGCTGTGTCATAGAAATGCCGTTTATTTTTATTTCCTTGAGCCTCTTTCGCAGGGCCTTCAGGTGCTTTTCCTCCACAAGACCGTCGATATAGCATATCGCAACGTCCACCTTTGAGCGTTCGCCTATCTGATAGTATTCCATACGCAGCTCCTCACAGCGTATACGGCGGCGAAGCATAGCAGTATTGAATATAAGCGTTTCAACAAATCCGTCACGCGAGCCGCGCAGGGATTTATCCTTCTGTGGCTCCTCTATTCCTCTTACGGGGTAGGTACGCGTATCTATGATGAGTGCGCCGCTGATACCGTCTATAAGCAGTACCGCAGGACCTGAAAGCACCGCCGTTTTCGCGGTATTCACATCGTAGGTGTGATCGACCTCAACATAAGGCATCTTGTCCTTGCTGAACTGCTCCATATCGGTAATGCCGCTCAAGGTTTCGGGAGTTTGCTTAAAGAGGAACTCTATCATCTTTTCAAAGACCTCGTCCTTGATAAAGCCGTCCAAAAAATACAAAAACGCCCGTCTTTGAGCGACAATAAACTCTCTTTTAATGAGATCAAAGCTCAAATCGGGGCGCAGACCCTCGTCCATTTCCCTTACGAAGGCATCGAAATTTCTTTTTATCATTCATATCATTCCCTTCTCGGTGGTTATTGTTTCCGAAAAAGGAATTTTTATAAGTTTTTTATTTTAAACCGTGTTGCGTGAGGGATGGGAGACTTATTCCATTCTTCCCATGCGAATATATTGCTCAAGCGAATCGGGAGTATTAAGCGTGGGGTCAAGTATTACCGCATCAAGTATTTTTTCAAGCATATCTCCGACTGCTCTGCCCGAAAATCCCGCATTTTTAAGCTCTTTACCGCCGATTGTAAGCATTGATACCATATATGCTTCGCCGCTTTTCAGCACATCCTCAAGCAGTTCAAGACCTTTGGCAACCTCCTCGCCGTATATCACCGCCCGAAGTGCCAATACATCTCTCACCGCCTGCTCATTCGTCTGCCGCAAGCATTGCTTTATAAACACGCGCGAGCACTCAAACGGCGCGTTTAGAAGCGTTTCGGCGTTTTTAAACCTATGAATCCTTGCATTGGATGACTTGATTGCACGTGCGACCGCCTCGGGCGAAGCCTTACAAAGCAAGCAAAACGCGCAAAGTCTTATATCAACATCGGCTTCAAGTGCAGAAATAGCACCTAACGGAGCATTAAATTCAAGCCCCAAAAACTCAAGCGCTCCCTGCTTCAAGAGCGCTTCAAGCGACTGCACCGCCACTCCCATAACCGCCTTTTCAAGCTCGGCGGCTATACGCTCGCGGCTGATGCTCTCAAGCGTTTTTGACAGCTCAAGCGCGGCTTCAAGGGTGCGTGCTTCGGGCGCAAAGCCAAGCTTTGAAGCAAAGCGGAAAAGCCGCAATATACGGAGTGCATCCTCTGAAAAGCGCTTTTTCGGCTCTCCGACTGCGCGCAGGATACCTTTTTTTATGTCCTCAATACCGCCAAATGGGTCAATTATTCCGGTCTCGGGCGAATAGGCGATAGCATTTACCGTAAAATCGCGCCGCGCAAGGTCAAGCTCAAGCTCACTTACAAAGTGGACCTCGTCAGGATGGCGCGAATCGGAATAGCCGCCCTCGGTACGAAAGGTGGTGACCTCAACCGCAGTTTCCGACAGCACCGTAACGGTACCGTGAGCAATTCCCGTGGGAACGGTGCGCTCAAACAGCTTACATACTGCCTCGGGTGGTGCGGCGGTGGTAACATCGTAGTCATGCGCGCTTTTCCCCATCAGCATATCGCGCACGCATCCGCCTACCGCGTAGGCATCATAGCCGTTTTCCTGCAGTATTTTGACAATTTCTACAACATGTTCGGGTAATGGCAGAAGCATTTTTTAGGTCTCACCTCAAATTTAGGGTTTATTTTTTGAACAAAAGCATTTATAATATAATATGAGTACATTTATTCGGAGGAAAAATTATGAAAGAATTACGCGAAAGCGATAAGCTGATACAAAATATCAAGCGCGTACACATGATAGGCATCGGCGGAAGCGGAATGTGCCCCCTTGCCGAGATACTTCACTCCAAGGGCTACGAGCTTTCAGGCTCGGACAATAATGAGAGTGACCCGCTAAAACGCGTAAGAAAGCTTGGAGCCAAGGTCTTTATGGGGCATAACGCCGATAACATAAAGGGCGCCGAGCTTGTGGTCTATTCGGCGGCAATATCACAGGACAACCCCGAGCTTTGCGAGGCAAGACGGCTCGGCATACCCACCATGGAGCGCTCGGTGCTTTTAGGCGCGCTCACAAGATATTATGACAATGTTATAGGCGTCTGCGGTACTCACGGAAAGACCACCGTAACCTCTATGATAACACATATTTTGATTTTAAACAAGAGGGAACCTAACGCGGTTATCGGCGGTCGTCTGCCGCTTATAGGGGCAAACGGCGTTACAGGTGCTTCCGAGACGCTTGTATGCGAGTCCTGCGAATTTGTTGATACATTTCTTGAGATGTCGCCCGATGTTTCGGTACTGCTTAACATTGATAACGACCATCTTGACTATTTTAAGACAATGGAAAACCTTACCGCCTCTTTCAGAAAGTTCATATCAATGTCAAGTCTTTGCTATGTAAACGGTGACGACAAGCTGGCGCTCACCGCGGCTGACGGTATCAATGCTGAGGTAGTACGCTTCGGTCTTTCTGAAAATTGCGATTACCGCGCGGAAAATGTACGCAAGGGCCGCTTCGGCTTTATATTTGATGTGCTTAAAAACGGTGCTTACTTGACAACGCTTGAAATGCACGTTCCGGGGCGTCACAATATACTCAACGGTCTTGCCGCATTTGCGGTCTGCGAGCGTATGGGAGTAGAGCCTGCAGGAATCGCCGAGGCTGTCACAAGCTTTACGGGAGCAGGCAGACGCTTTGAGTTCCTCGGAAATTACGGCTTTACCTTGGCTGATGACTATGCCCACCACCCCACCGAGATAAAGGCAACTCTTACCGCCGCAAAGGAGCTTGACTACAAGCGTGTCACGGTGGTATTCCAACCCTTTACCTTCTCACGCACCGCACTTTTAAAGGACGAATTTATCGAGGCGCTCTCGATTGCGGACAAAGTCATCCTTACCCCCATAATGGGCTCACGTGAGGTAAACACCTACGGAATTTCCTCCGAGCAGTTGGCGGCAGGACTTCGTGATGCTGTTATAATAGACGGCTTTGAAAATATCGCGGAGCACATTATAAAAACGGCGCAGGACGGCGACATAGTTATAACAATGGGCGGCGGAGATATCTACAAGGCGGCTCATATAGTTCAGGAGAAGCTGAAATGACGGTAAGACTTTTCGATGATGACTCACATTTATTCGAATTTGAGTCAAGTGTAGTCTCCTGCGAAGCCGTAGGGGACGGCTATGCGGTAGTGCTTGAGGGTACCGCATTCTTCCCCGAAGCCGGCGGACAAGGCTCCGACCACGGAACGCTCGGTGAAGCACGTGTTACGGATGTGCAAATAACCGACGGAGTGATATACCATTATACCGACCGTCCCCTAAATCCCGGTGAGCGTGTGCACGGGCGCATAGATGCCGAGCGCAGGCTTGATTTCATGCAGCAGCACTCGGGTGAGCATGTAGTCTCGGGAATAGCGCATACGCTTTTCGGGTGCGAAAACGTCGGTTTTCATTTGAGTGAGGACATAGTAACGCTTGATTTTGACATACCGCTCGATCGCGAACAGATTTCGGTTATAGAAAAAAAGGCAAATGAGGCGGTACTGAAAAACGTCCGCTTTTTGACCTATTACCCCGATGAAGCCACCCTCAAAACACTTTCCTACCGCAGTAAAAAGGAGCTTGAGGGGGCAGTCAGAATAGTTGAGATAGAGGGCGTTGACATGTGCGCTTGCTGTGCGCCCCATGTAAAGCAATCGGGCGAGATAGGGCTTATAAAGCTACTTGACAGTGAGCGGCTTCGCGGCGGAGTAAGAATAGAACTTAAATGCGGCTTGAGAGCGCTTGAGGATTATGACCTTAAGTACCGCAACTGCGCGCGCATAGGCGATCTGCTCTCACTCAAGCAGAACGAAACAGCAGACGGTGTAGAAAAGCTTCTCGAGCGCGTAAGCGAGCAAAAATATGCCGCAGAACAGCTCAAAAAGCGCCTTTGCGAGACCGTGATCCGCACAGGCGGCGAGCAGTCCTGTCTGTTTGTTGATGGGCTTGACATGAAGGAACTGCAGCTCATTGCCTGCGGACTTAACCGCAACAGCGGCTTGCTTCATGCCGTTATCACTCCTACCGACAGCGGCGCTTCCTTTTGCATCTGCGGAAGCGAAGCCGAGACCGATACGCTTTTGCGCGAAATGCGAGAGTCTCTCCCTGTTCGCGGCGGCGGCAGAAACGGCGTGATACAAGGCAGTATTGCCGCTGATATCGAGAAAATAAAATTTTTCTTCCAAAATCGCTGAATATATGTTATAATAATTTTTCAATAATTATCATTCACAAGGAGAATTTTCATGAATTGGACTGAAATCACCGTTTCGGTGCCTCTCGAATGTACCGATACTGCCGCGGCTATTGCTAATATGACGGTGCCCTACGGTATCTACATCGAGGACTATTCCGATCTTGAGCAAAGTGCGCTTGAGATCGCCCATATCGACCTTATCGATGAGGAGCTTATAAAGAAGGACCGAAGCGAATCGAAGATCCATATTTATATCTCGGAGTGCGACAACGCCGCCGAATCCATCGCTTTTTTAAAGGAGAGACTTGCGGCGGTGCAGATACCTGCAAGGGTTGAATCAATAGGCGTTGAGGACTCTGATTGGAACGAAAATTGGAAAAAATATTTCAAAGCCTTTGAGGTTGGAGAGCGACTTGCGGTGGTTCCGAGCTGGGAAAAATACCTAAACACCGCTGACCGCACCGTATTACAGATAGACCCCGGTGCCGCCTTCGGCACAGGCACTCACGCTACCACCTCGCTTTGTCTCGGTCTGCTTGACCGTGCCGCTTCAAGCGAAAAAAAGGTGCTTGACATCGGATGCGGAAGCGGAATACTTGCTATTGCAGGTGTTTTACTCGGAGCTGACAGCGCTGTAGGAGTTGATATAGATGCACAGTCGGTCAAGACCGCGCGCGAGAATGCCGAGATAAACGCGGTAACCGATAAAACCGAGTTTCTCGTAGGTGACCTTGCGGAAAAGGTCAGCGGTCGATATGAAATAGTCTGCGCTAATATAGTTGCCGACATCATCATGCGTCTTTTTGATAACGTTGCCGATTTTATGACCGATGACGGTATACTTATAGTATCGGGTATAATCGATCTGCGTGCAGACGAAGTAAAGCGTTCAGCCACCGAGCACGGCTTCACCATAGCCGAGGAGCTTGTACGCGATAATTGGTGCGCTTTTGTTTTAACAAAGTAATTCGGAGGAAACAACATGTTAGAATTTGAACAACTGAGACTGCGTCTTACCGCCAATGAGGACGAGGTCGCAAATCTCAAGGATGCCATTGCCTACAATGCCCTTAAGCGCGAGATAGAGGAGCTTGAGACCAAGGCTTCCGCTCCCGACTTCTGGGATGATCTTGAGACTTCGCAGGCGGTGCTTCGCAAAACAGGTAAGCTTAAGAACACCGTAGGTCAGTATGAGACCATCAAAAACACCTATGACGATCTGCTTGTGCTTATCGAGATGGGAGACGAGGAGGAGGATCTTTCTCTTATTGAGGAGATAACCGACTCGCTCGAAACGCTTGAAAAGCAGATAAGCGCCCTACGCTTGCAGACCCTGCTTACAGGTGAATACGATGAAAACAACGCTATTCTCACCTTCCATGCAGGTGCAGGCGGCACCGAGGCTATGGACTGGGCGCAGATGCTTGTACGTATGTATATCCGTTGGGGCGAGCGACATGACTTCAAGGTAAAGATGCTTGATTTCCTTGACGGTGACGAAGCAGGTCTTAAGAGTGCAACGCTTCTCGTTGAGGGTACAAACGCCTACGGCTATTTAAAGAGTGAATCGGGAGTTCACCGCCTTGTGCGCGTCTCTCCGTTTGACTCCTCAGGAAGAAGACACACCTCATTCTCCTCGCTTGAGGTTATGCCCGAAATTACCGACGACGTACAGATAGAAATACGCGATGAAGACATCAAGATGGATGTGTACCGCTCCTCGGGTGCAGGTGGACAGCACATTAACAAGACCTCGTCTGCCGTCCGTCTTACCCACATTCCCACAGGCATAATCGTTGCCTGTCAGAATGAACGCAGTCAGCTTCAGAACCGCGAGCAGGCTATGAAGATGCTTAAATCCCAGCTGATTGAGATAAAGGAAAGAGAGCATCTTGAAAAGATAGAGGACATCAAGGGCGTTCAAAAGGAGATCGCCTGGGGTTCGCAGATACGTTCCTATGTTTTCATGCCCTATACGCTTGCAAAGGATCACAGAACCGGCTTTGAAATGGGTAATATAAACGCTGTTATGGATGGAGATCTTGACGGATTTATAAATGAATATCTGAAGGCTTCAAGCAAGGGTGCTTTACTTGAAGCCGATGCAGATGAATAATAAGGAGAAGCAAAAATGAAGGTTTTTAAACAGCTGCTTTGCATGGCGCTTACAGCCTGCCTTTTAATGAGCTTTGCATCATGCGGCAAAAGAGAAAAGAGAATACTCTACAATATGGACCTTGACGACAGCGTAAAGGTCGGCAACTATAAGGGACTTAAGGTAGACACATCCTCGGATGAATACAAGAATTATTATAATTCGGAGCTTGCTTCCGATATTTCCTCGAACGAGCTTTATGATATTAAGACCGAGGGCAAGGTATTCAATGGCGATATCGCCAATATTGACTACGAGGGCAAAAAGGACGGTGTCGCCTTTGACGGCGGTACCGCCAAAGGTCATGACCTTACTATCGGCTCGGGTCGGTTTATTCCCGGCTTTGAGGAAGGTCTTATAGGCGTTGATATCGGCTCTACCGTCAACTTAAATCTCACCTTCCCCAAGGATTACGACAAAGCCGATCTTGCAGGCAAGGATGTTGTATTTACGGTCAAGGTAAATGAGGTCAAGCGCCCCATGACAAGTGAATCAGCCGCCAAAAAGCTCGGCTTCAAGAGCGAGAAGGCATACCTTGATGACGTATCCGAGCGCGCCGCCAAGAGTTGTCTGCGCGATGCGCTTTTCGAGGGTGTTGAGGTCACCGAATACCCCGAGGCCGAGGAAAAGCTTATGGAACCGTATCTTATTAGGAAGATCAATGCATCTTATCAGTCACAGTACGGCATAACGCTTGATGATTACCTCTCCTATGTGGGACAGACCCTCGATCAGTTCAAGGAGCTTCTTTACGAGCATGAGCTTCATCCACTCATGGAGGAGCAGATGTCGCTTTACTTTATCTTTGATAAGGAAGGTCTTTCAATTCCCAAGGATGCTGTAGACAAGCAGATGGAAAAGATACTTTCATACAAAACAATGGTTTCGGTTACCAAGGAACAGCTTAAGGAATTTTACGGCGAGTATTACTTTGAGGCTTTGGCTGTTGATGAGGTGGTACTGGACCTCATTTATAAGAACGCAAAAATCAAATAAATCCTTATTTTCCGTACATTTGTCTTTTTTTCAAGCCGCAGAATAAAAAAATTCGTAAAAAAAGCAAAAAATTGAAAAAAATGCTTGCATTATGCTCGCATTTCTGTTATTATAGTCTTTGCTATGTGACCGACGCGATATAAATATTAATGCGCGGTCAAATCAAAAGGAGGTGCAGACCATGGCAAAATGTGAAATCTGCAATAAAGAAATTGCTTTTGGAATTAAGGTTTCCCACTCTCACCGTCGTTCTAACAGAACCTGGAAGCCCAACGTCAAAAGAGTCAAGGCGATCGTAAACGGTTCTCCCCGTCGTATCTATGCCTGCACCCGTTGCCTTCGCTCGGGAAAGGTCACCAGAGCTATCTGATCGTAATGAATCTAAAATTAAGCACCGAAGCTATGAACAGCTTCGGTGCTTTTTTTGGCTTTAGCTAGTTGAGGACGCAACGTCCGAAACACACAATCGGTTTGATTTTCACTATGAAATCACTTCTAAATCAGTGACATAGGTATCTTGGAAATCAGCGATTTTTTTGAAATCATTACTCTTAGGAAAATATTCAAATAATGATGAAGCATAATCTTTAGCAGGCATTTCATTGATTGTTGTGCTAAAGAAATATCTGTCATTTATTATAAAATATTTTCCGACAAGACTATTTCCAATTTCATTGATAATTTTGATTATTTCACTGGAATATAGAGGAAAATCATCTGTCTTTGTTGATTCGGCCTTTAAGCTTTTTTCAATTTTATATAAATCATGAATCTCCGTTTTTGTTGCTTCAAATTTTTCTGTTTTTTCAATGGTGCCATTATCATATACAGTATAATAATGTTTTGTACCTGCACTTATCCAAGAACCACGAGTTTCTGTAATAACTTTTAACAATGGTTTGTTAGAATCATTGCCCAAACCACAACCGGAAAAAGATACAGAAATAATTATTAAAATAAAAATAATAAAGCTAAAATATCGTTTCATTTGCATTAAAGTTTGCTCCAATTATTATTCCTCAATCATTTGGATATGCGAAATGTTTGATTCCGTGAATTCTGCTATCTTTTTTGCCTTACCATTTGTTTGAAATTTATACAAAGTAGTATTGTACAAAGATTGTGAAGAATTTTCTACGGTAAACAAATAATCATCATTCACAATAAAAAGTTTATGGTACGCTAAACCTCTATCATTACACCAACCTATAATTTCCTCGACGTATTTTGCGTATTGTTTGTTAGAAATGTTCTCTTGCTCTTGTAAATCATAAATTTCTATATCTTTTTTATCGTATTCATCAATTTTTTCATATTCGCCGTTTTTATAAAGGATATAATGAACTTCTTGCTTTTCCCATATCCAGCCACCACTTATTTCGGCGGTAATATTATAAACAGGCTTATTTGTATAGCGATACATAATCTTTACCGTAAAAATTGTCAGTATTAATACAATAATTGAAGCAAGTAACCACAACAAATATTTTTTATTGATATGCATATAAATCACCTGTTTTTTATAAAACACTAATTATGATACTATTGTATATGTTTAATATAACCTTGCTCAAATCCAGCTATCAGTTTATATTTACCGGTATCGGGAAAAAACTCATAGAGCGCACTTGAATACTTATTTTTGATTGTTCGGGTATCTGCAATAGCAAAATAATATTTATTCTCAACCGCATATAACTGCGTAATATAATTGTTTCCGATCTCTTCAGAGGCTTCAATAATTTCTAATGCATATGGTGGCAAATCGATACCTGTCAGATTTCCGTTTTTCTCATATTCTGTCTGTGCTTCATCAAAAGAATATGACTCTACATCATTAGAAATTTCAAATTCTTGTGTTTTTTCAGATTTTCCGTTTGAATAAACATTGTAATAAACTTTTCCTCCATCAAGAGGACCCAAATCGTTGTACTCCAAAACGACCTTTAATAACAATGTTTTTTTGGAATCTTTCTTCAAAGCACAACCAGAAAAAGATACAGAAATCAACATTAAGATAAGAAATATAAAACTAATAGACCTTCTCTTATTCATTTTTACACTCCCATAATTCTATTGTTTTTCTTTTAGATGCGAAGAGATGTCCTTTTCATTGCCTGTTTTTATATTAGCTGAATCCTTTTATATGATATGTGTACCGCATATTCTCATATCGTCAAAAGAAGTTTTCTAAGCAATATAAGATCTGACGAATTTACAACATCATCCGAATTTAAATCTGAAGCAATAAAATTTTTATTTTGCAAAGTAATTATATTACATAAGAATTTTTTCATTCGCACCAAATCAATAATATCAATCTCCTCGTTGCATCTCCTTTATTTCTAATTATTTCCTTTTTAAAAAGTGATAGAAAAAACTATCATATCTTTACTTGAATTATATATTAAAATGATGATTAAATCAATATAAAGAAGATAACATAGAAATTCTTTTGATAATATTTTTCAAAAATCAGATTTTCCGTCGCTTGGAAAACCTGATTTGTCTGCGGTATGAAATGACCTGCGGTGGTGTTCACATCCCCGCAGGTCTTTTATCTTAAAATATCCGATTTTTAATCAAACCGTTATATGCTCGAATTTTGCACCGATAAGCTCGGCAATGGCTTTGGGTGAGGTCTCAATCTGTCTGCCCACCCTTCCTGCCGAAACAAAGAATATCTGCAAAGAAGCGGCGCTTTGGTCAAAAACGGTAGTAAAAGGTTTTTTCATGCCGATGGGTGAGCAACCGCCGTGAATATAACCAGTAAGCGGCAAAAGCTCCTTTTGAAGCAGCATGGACACCGATTTTTCCCCCACCGCGCGCGCCGCCGCCTTAAGATCGAGCGTTGCGGCAACAGGGATGACAAAAACATAATGAATTCCGCTCGAAGCCTTGGTAACAAGCGTTTTATATACGTGTGCAGGGTCTTCACCCAAGACCTCGGCTATTTTTATGCCCTCGGTCATCTCCTCGGAGTAGGTATGCGGAATATAAGCGATCTTTTTCTGATCGAGAATTCGCATTACATTGGTCTTTTCGTCTTTTTTACCCATAAATAGCCTCCGAAAGAGCGGCTAACTGCTCCATAGTAAGCTGTTCACCGCGCACCGTAGCAGAAAGTCCGATTGCTTCAAGCGCCGCCACTATACGCGGTTTTTCTATACCCAAGGTGTTGGAAACGGTGTTGCAAAGGGTCTTGCGGCGCTGTGCGAAGCAAGCCTTTACAAGCGCAAAGAATTTCTTTTCGTTGCTGACCGTCACAGGCGGAGCTTGCGTTACCTTAAGCTGTATTACTGCCGAATCGACCTTGGGGCTTGGATAAAAGCACTCGCGTCCAACCTCAAAAAGTATCTCACTTTCGGCGTAATATCTTACCGCAACCGTCACCGCACCTGCATCTCTGCTTCCCACCTCGGCACACAGCCGCTCGGCGGCTTCCTTTTGCACCATAACGGTGATACTGTCTGCAGGCAAACGGCTTTCAAGCAACATCATAAGAATAGGCGAGGTTATGTAATAGGGTAGATTTGCACACACGCAAACGCGCTTGCAATCGCTGAATTTTTCGTCTATGAGCGCATGAAGATCAACCTTCATAACATCGCTGAAAACAAATTCGACATTATTATAGCCTGCAAGCGTTTTGGCAAGGACAGGTCGCAAGCGCTCGTCAAGCTCGATAGAGACCACTCTTTTGGCTCTCTTGGCAAGCTCCAAGGTTAGCACACCTGCACCGGGTCCTATTTCTATAACACCGGTCTGCCCATCACACGCGGCTTCAGCCATAGCAGGGCAGACTGTAGGGTCAACAAGAAAATTCTGACCCAAGGATTTTTTAAAGGTAAAGCCGCCCGATTCAAGCAAACGGCGAATACTGTTCTGATCGGAAAGTTCCATTTTCTTCTCCTTAAAAATACTTTTATTCTATTATATTGCAAGTTTGTTTCAGTTTCAAGAAAATTTTAGGTGACAAATGGGAAAAAATATAGTATAATAAAAAAAATAAATTTATTAACGGAAGTGGATATCTTGGATAACAGATTTTATGACAATGTAATTGCCGAAATAAAGCCTTTTTTTGACGAGCACGGCTTTGTTGCCCGCGCGGACGGCAGCTTTCAGAGTGACGAGCGAGCGGTAAAGGTAGAATATAATGAAGACCGACAGATGTATTTACTGTTGCTTGCCGATATTTCCTCGGGCGAGGTCGGCGAGTACAGCGAAGTCTCAGCGTGGCTTTTTGATGACAGTCAGAACGCGAAGGACGCGGCGGCGGTCGGAATTGATTTCACCGGCACACTTCGTGAAAAGATGGGCATAAAGCTCAAGCGTCCGGCTGTAACTGCGGTTGATCTGCCGTCAGCCGATAAAAGCGGTTCCATTACTGTTTCGGGCTTTGCCAAGCGCGTATTGGATGTATTTCCGCAGTATAAGGACGCCTACAGAGCGCACGTTGCAAAATACGGCAATTTCCTATATCTTGATTTTTATGCCGATACTCTTGTTGTACAGATCAAGAGTATTCTTACCGAAAACTCTAAAAAGACGGTCAAAAAGCTTTTCGAGCTTCTCGAATACGGCTATGTTCACGGTGACCGTGAAACAGTAAATTCCATTGTTGCCGTTGTAAGCGCTGCCGTATGCGAGGATGAGGAGCTTACTGCCGCCGCTTACGAAATGCTCGAGAGTGACAAGCATTTCCAAAGCTCCGTTGCAGCATTTATTCCCGTTTTTGCAAAAAAACGCAAGCTGCGCGAGGCGCTTTTGAAATAAATTTTAAAAACAAAAAGGGGAAAAGAAAATGATCTATGTTGCAATCGCTGTTTTAGTAGTTATTCTTTTGTTTAGCTGTCTGCGTATCGTTCCTCAAAGTAATCAATATGTTATCGAATTTCTCGGTAAGTATAAGACTACTTGGGATGCAGGTCTGCATTTCAAAATTCCGATCCTTGAGCGCGTTGCCAAAAAGATAACACTCAAGGAGCAGGTGCTTGACTCCCCTCCCCAGCCTGTTATCACCAAGGATAACGTTACCATGCAGATAGATACCGTTGTATATTTCCGCATTTTCGATGCAAAAATGTACACCTACGGAGTAGTAAATCCTGTAAATGCACTTGCAAATCTTACGGCTACTACCCTTCGTAATATCGTTGGTGAACTGGAGCTTGACGGTACTCTTACTTCGCGTGACACCATCAACGGTAAAATGACCGAAATACTCGACACCGCCACCGATCAATGGGGCATCAAGGTAAACCGAGTAGAACTGCGAAACATCATTCCGCCTGCCGAAATTCAGAATGCAATGGAAAAGCAGATGAAGGCTGAGCGTGACCGCCGCGAGACCCTTCTGCAAGCAGAGGGACACAAGGCAGCCGCCATCACCCGTGCAGAGGGTGACAAGCAGGCTATGATACTCGAAGCCGAGGGTGAACGCGATGCGAGAATTGCGCGTGCCGAGGGTGAAGCAAGGGCAATATATCTTGCCAAGAAAGCCGAGGCAGACGGTCTTGCCGCTCTCAAGGAAGCAGGCGCCGATGCGGCAGTTTTAGAGCTTAAAAAGTTCGAAGCGCTTGTAAACGTAGCAAACGGTACTGCTTCAAAGCTTATCATCCCTACCGATCTTGTAAACGCCGTTACCTCTAATGCGGTATTCAGCGAGACCACAGGACTCGGAGATGTTACAGCCGAAGCCGCAAAGCCGAAAAGGACAGAAAAGGGCGATCCTTGCTGCGATAAATAAATAAGAAACAACAAGGGGTTGTCTTGATGTGACAGCCCCTTTTGTATCAGAAACGGAACTTAAAAATGCAACTGATGATAAGAAACGGCACGGTCGATCTTTCGGGCGAGCCTATACTGACAGATGTAAACATTGAAATAAATACCGAAAGCAGAATTGGTGTTGTAGGGCGCAACGGTTGCGGTAAAACAACGCTTCTGCGGCTTATCTCGGGCGAGCTTAAGCTTGCTTCAAAGATAGGCTCAGATGACAGTATTTTTGCGGTATCGGGTCATCCGAGCATCGGTACGCTCAATCAGATGACCTTTAAGGATAACAGTATCACTATGGTCGAAGAGCTGCGCTCTGCCTACAGCGATATCCTTGCCATGAAAGCAAGGCTTGATGAACTACAGCTTATCATGGAGCAGGGGCAAAATGATGAAGCCATCGCGGAATATACAAGTCTGCTTGACATCTTCACAAATGCAGGCGGCTTTTATTTCGAAAAGGAATACGAAGCGGCAATAAAGCACTTTGGCTTTACCGAGGAAGAAAAGCACCGTCCTCTATCGGCTTTTTCGGGCGGTCAGCGTACCAAAATAGCCTTTTTAAAGCTATTGCTTTCAAAGCCTGACCTTTTATTGCTTGACGAGCCGACTAACCATCTTGATATCGAAGCGGTAAATTGGCTTGAAGAATATCTTGCAAGCTATAAAAAGGCTTTTGTTATAGTCTCGCATGGCCGTATGTTCCTTGACCGCACCGTAAACACGGTATATGAAATAGAGCATGGCAGGACTACGCGCTATGTAGGAAATTATACCGACTTCACCGCCGCCAAAAAGGTGTTGCGCGAGCAACAGGCGAAGCAATACGAAGCACAGCAAAAGGAGATAGCACACCTTGAAGGGCTGGTTGAGCGCTTCAGGTACAAAGCCACCAAGGCGGCAATGGCGCAGTCCAAGATAAAACAGCTTGAAAGAATGGAGCTTATCGATGCTCCCGAAAGCGCTGATATGCGTACCTTTCATGCCGATTTCGAGCCTGCGGTACAGTCGGCAAAGGATGTGCTCTCGGTAAGAGAGCTTTCTATCGGCTTTGACCGTCCGCTTTCTACCGTAAGCTTTGAAGTAAAACGGGGTGACCGCGTCGGAATAATCGGCGGAAACGGTCTCGGAAAGTCCACCTTACTTAAAACGCTTGTGCGCTTGCAACCCGCCCTCGGCGGAGATTTTCAGTTTGGTGCCGCCGTGAAAACAGGCTATTTCGACCAGCAGATGGCGCATTATGCAGGAAATCAAACCGTTTTTGACGATTTTCTTTCCGCCTTTCCTCACCTCAATGATTTCGAGGTAAGAAGTGCGCTCGGCGCCTTTCTTTTCAGCGGCGAGGATGTTTTCAAGACTATGGATATGCTCTCGGGCGGTGAGCGAGTGCGCCTTGCACTCTGCAAGCTTTTCCGCTCTCGCCCCAATTTATTGATACTCGACGAGCCGACCAACCACATGGATATAGTCGGCAAAGAAACGCTTGAAGATATGCTTTTATCCTACACCGGAACGCTTATTTTCGTCTCGCACGACCGATATTTTGTACAGAAGCTTTCAAACAAGCTACTCTGCTTCGAAAACGGCACGGCGCATTGGTACGAATACGGCTTTGAGCAGTATGAGAACGCACGCAAGGCAACGGTGGCGATTGAAAAGACGGTTGAAAAAAGCACGCCCAAGCAAAAAAAGGGCTACACTACCCCTGCAAAGGAGAAGGCCAAGCGGGAGCGCGCGCTTATGAAAGCCGAGGAAAAGGTTGCGTTGCTTGAGGAAAGATTGGCAGGACTCGAGACCGAGCTTGGTCTTGAGGAAAACATCAGCGATTATCTGAAGCTTGCCGAGCTTCAACAACTTATATCGCAGACCGAGGAGGAGCTTTCGGTGGCTATGTCGGAATGGGAAAAAGCCGCCGAGGAGATAAACGAATAGCCCGAGTGCCACCCATCGCTCACAATGACATCACTCTCAAAAAATTATGGAGTAAAAAAATGGAAAAATATATACTCACTCTTGATGAAGGCACAACGAGTGCCCGCGCTATTATTTTCGACCGTTTTGGCAATACCCGCGCGATAGCACAGCATGAATTTACGCAGATATACCCGCGCGCCGGCTTCGTTGAGCATGATGCGGTCGAAATCTTTTCAAAGCAAT
>JAFPCJ010000044.1 GCA_017423885.1 Clostridia bacterium
AATTCTTTATAGCTTCTACATAAATGGCGGTCTGCAAAAGAAGCTCATCGGTCTTAAGGCTTTCGTTGGCATCATGAATATGATTATCGGCATTGGGCAACTCGCATCCGAATGCGATAATTCCTTTAAGGCTTTTGGCATAGGTGCCGCCGCCTATTACTTTAGGCGAATTTACGGTATCTCCCGTAACCTTTATATAAGCTTCATGCAATCCCTTTACAAGCGTTGAATCGGGCGGAAAAAACAAAGGCTCTACGATACTTCCTATCTCTATTCTGCCCTTACCGTCTTCAAGGTGAGACTGTAGCCGCTCGGTTATATCCTTGGGAGAAAAGGTAACGGGATAACGGATATCTACCGTGCAGGATATTACTCCGTTATCGGTAGAAACTATTCCCACATTATGCGTCAAAGCGCCGTATTCGTCCGAAATTCCGAGTCCAAGTCCTGCTCCGTTGCACTGCGTTCCAAGGTGCGACGAATAAAAATCTACAAAATCATCCTTAAAACCGGCAGACTGAAGTGCCGCAACGGTACAGTCTGCCGCATTTACTCCGCGCTCGGGCATACTTGCATGTGCCGAAACGCCGAATGCAGTAATAATTAATTTTCCATCGTTCGCTTCTAACGTAAAATCAGCAAGCGGTTGCTGCTTCAAAGCATTTTCAAGCAATAAAGCATCTATACTTCCCTCGGGTATCTCGGTAACGCAACGGTTGCACACCGCATTTGACACAAATCCGCCGTTCATTGATATAATGGATGTATTTTTACTGTACACCTTAAGCGCACACATACCCTTTTCACCGAAGATTCCGGGGAAATCACCGTCGGGAGTAAATCCCATAGAAATAGGCTCGCCATGCTCCGAATAATATTTCATACATTCAGAGCCGGTCTCCTCATTACAGCCAATTATAAGTCTTATGCGCTTATTGATAGGCATTCCTGACTCTTTAAGCTCTTTCAATGCATAAAGCGAAGCAATCACAGCCCCTTTATCGTCTGATACTCCTCTGCCGTAAACGGTATCGCCTTTTTGGGTAAGAGTGAACGGATCGGTATTCCAACCGTCTCCTGCAGGGACAACGTCAAGATGCGCGGCAATGCCTATTATCTCCTCGCCCTCACCTATCTGCGCCCAGCCGCAGTAGTTTTCCATATTGCAGGTATCAAAACCCATTTCGTCTGCCATTTTAAGTGCGGCGCCGAGACATTCTGCGTTTTCCTTGCCAAACGGCATACCCTCGCACGGCTCTCCTTGCACTGTATTGTAGCCTACAAGTATTCCAAGCTTCTCAAGCATCTCTGATTCATATTTTTTCAAATGCTCTGTATTTTTCATTTTCTTTCCTCCAAAAGCTCTTTTTTATTATCAAAGCCGTTTATCCAATTTGAAAATTTGTAATAAAGCAGATATATCACCGAGCTTATTCCCCAAGTAATGGGATACGCCCAATAAACGTGACCTATACTGCCGAAAAAATGCATTACTAACATAATATAGGAAATTCTTCCCACACACCATACAGAGAGCATTACTGTCATAGGAACAAACGCTTTTCCCGCTCCGCGGCACACCGCAGCGATAGAATGAGACAATGCAAGCAGACAGTAAAAAAGCGTAACCGTTCTTGCCTGACGGACGCCGAACTCGATAACCTGCGGAGAAGAGTCAAAAAAGGATATAAGCTTGGGTGCCAGCAAATAATAAACCGCTCCTATAGCTTCAGCAAGCAGCACAACCGAAATTATACCGAAATTCGCGCCTTTTTTGGCTCGTTCCTTTTTACCTGCGCCGAGATTTTGGCTTATAAAGGTAGTGGTTGCCATATTGAAGCTCATTATCGGCAAGAAAACAAAGCCTTCTATTTTACAATGAGCACCGTAAGCGGCGGTGGCAAAGCGACCGAATGAGTTTATCTGCGACTGCACTATAACATTTGCAAGCGCTATGACCGAATTCTGAACACCCGAGGGCATACCGTAACGGATTATCTCCTTTAATATATCGCCGTGAAACCGAATGGAATCAAGCTTAATTCTATATTCAAAATCCTTTTTTGTAAGGTGAATAAGGCAAAGCACCACGCTTGCACTTTGGGATATAACTGTAGCTACCGCGGCTGACCAGACTCCAAAACGGAAAACGCCGACAAAAAGAATATCAAGCACAATATTAACCAAGGATGAAAAGATCAGGTAAATCAGCGGTCTTTTACTGTCCCCCAAGGCGTTCATTATTCCGCGGCACACATTATACATTATTACCGAAAGACTGCCTAAAAAGTAGTATCTGAAATATTCTATTGCTTCGGGTAAAACTTTAGGGTCGGTATTCATAAGTTCAAGTAAAAACGGAGACAGAAACACGCCTGCAACGGTCAGAAAAAGTCCGCTTACAATACCAAATGCAATGTTTGTATGTATGGCGCGACTTACCCTATCCTTATCTCCTGCACCGAAATAGCGCGAAATTACCACGCCTGCACCCATTGCGGTGCCGTCAAAAAAGCTTGTAAACAGGAAGATGAGCGTACCCGAGGAAGCAACCGCCGCAAGCGATTCCGTTCCTAAAAATGCACCTACTATGAGCGTATCTGCGGTGTTGTAAAGCTGTTGAAACACCTGACTTATAAATATCGGAAAAGCAAAGCTTAATATAAGCTTATATATATTTCCCTCGGTAAGATCGCGTACCGAGGAGCGATTAGGTCTAACAGCAGTCATATTTTTGCCCTCTTTTTATATGTTAAATTATATTATAACCTTTTTCAGAAATATAGTCAATTAAAAAAGTGAGATTGTATCCGCAAAAAACACAAATTAACTCTTGCATTTTTCGAAATTCGGTGGTATACTGTTAAAGTAAATGCGTTGAAAAAGAAAAGTAGGCTTATTAAGACTTGCAGAGAGAAGCTGTCACGGCTGAAAACAGCTTTATGTTCTTACAAGACCGAAGTTCCCTTTTGAGCAGCAAGGCTGAACTTACAGTAGGCTTTGACGGCAGACCCCGTTACAGGTCGCAAGAGTGTTTGCTCTTTGAGCGAAAAAAACGGGTGGTACCGCGTAGCATTCAATGCTCCGTCCTGTTTACGGGACGGAGTTTATTTTTTTAGGAGTTGAAAAAAATGAAGCAAAAATTAGAAGAACTGAAGGCTTCGGCTGTTGCCGCTATTGACTCAGCCGAGACTGAGCAGGACATTGAGGCACTTCGCGTTAAATATCTCGGTAAAAAAGGCGAGCTTACCGCGTTGCTTAAAATGATGGGTCAGCTTTCAGCCGAGGAGCGCCCTGTTATGGGTCAGCTTGTAAACGAAGCCAAGGCACAGCTTGAAGCACTTATCGGTGATAAAAAAGCACAGCTTGCATCGGCTGCCGCCGAGAAAAAGCTGCAAGCAGAGACTATTGATATCACCATGCCTGCCAAGAGAACGGCAAAGGGCGGTCTGCATCCGCTCTCCTCTGTCATGAATGATATGATAGATATTTTCCAATCAATGGGCTTTGACGTTGTAGACGGTCCCGAGGTAGAGACCGACCACTATAACTTTGAATGTCTTAATGTGCCTGCCGATCATCCCGCACGCGATATGCAGGACACGTTTTATCTTGCCGAAGGTCTGCTATTGCGTACACAGACCTCTGCCGCGCAGATACGCACAATGGAAAACCGCAAGCCGCCTATCCGCGTGGTCTGCCCCGGTCGTGTTTTCCGTGCCGACGAGGTTGACGCTACCCATTCCCCTGTTTTCCATCAGATGGAGGGTCTTGTAGTAGATAAGGGAATTACTATGTGTGACCTTAAGGGCGTGCTTGAGCAGTTTGCTCATGAGATATACGGCGCTGATACCAAGGTCAAGTTCCGTCCTTCCTTCTTCCCCTTTACCGAGCCTTCGGTTGAAGTTGACGTTACCTGCAGTGAGTGCGGCGGCAAGAGCTGCAGAGTATGTAAAGGAAGCGGCTGGATAGAGATATTGGGAGCAGGTATGGTTCACCCCAACGTTCTGCGTAGCTGTGGTATAGACCCCGAGGAGTATTCAGGCTTTGCATTCGGTATCGGTCTTGACCGTATCACCACTACACGTTATAAGATAAGCGATATCCGACTTTTGTTTGAGAACGATAAGCGCTTCTTGGAGCAATTTTAAGGAGGTAAAAACAAATGAAGATATCACTTAAAGCATTAAAATATTATGTTGATATAAATGTACCTGTTGAGGAAATGTGCGACCACATGGTTATGGCAGGCTTCGAGGTTGAAAGCATAGAAAAGCAAGGCGAAAACCTTGTAAACGTTGTTGCGGCAAAGATCGTAAGCCTTGCCCCTCATGAAAACAGCGATCATTTGCAGATATGTCAGATGGATGTCGGTAAGGGTGAGCTTGTTCAGATAGTTACCGGCGCACAGAACATCAAGGAAAACGATATAGTACCTGCCGCACTCGACGACAGTTATCTTCCCAACGGTATGCATATAGTTGCAGGCAAGCTTCGCGGCGTAGAGTCCAACGGTATGCTCTGCTCGGGCGAGGAGCTTTGTCTTACCGAGGCTGACTACGAGGGCGCTTCGGTACACGGTATACTGATACTTAAAAACGATGTTGCCGTTGGTACCGACATGCGCGAGGTTTTAGGTCTTGACGATTACATTATCGACTTCAAGATAACCGCAAACCGCCCCGATTGCAACTGCTTCCTTGGCGTTGCAAAGGAGATCTCGGTAGTTCTCGGCACAAAGTTTAACCCCCCTGTTCCGAGTTATAAGACAGTAGGCGGCAATATCGGCGACTACATTGATGTACAGGTTGAAAACTACGAGCTTTGTCCGCGTTATATGGGAAGACTTGTTAAAAATCTTCGCATCAAGCCCTCTCCCGATTGGATGCAAAAGGCTATTGCCGCTTCGGGTATGCGTCCTATCAACAACATCGTTGATATCACAAACTTTGTTATGCTTGAGACCGGTCAGCCTATGCACGCCTTCAACTACAATGAAATTGAAGGCAAGAAAATAATCGTTCGCAATGCCGCCGAGGGCGAGAGCATTACCACGCTTGACGGCAAGGAGCACGCTCTCAATACCGATATGCTCGTTATTGCCGACGGCAAAAAGCCCTCATGTCTTGCAGGTATCATGGGCGGACGCGAGAGCGAGATTGAGGAGACTACTACCGATCTGTTCCTTGAGTCAGCAAAATTCCGTCGTGATAATATCCGTCATACAGGGCGTGCACTCGGTATCCGCACCGAAGCCAGCGGACGCTATGAGCGCGGCACCGATATAATGAACGTTGAGTATGCAATGGAGCGCGCTTTACAGCTCATAAGCGATCTTGATGCAGGTGATATTATTGACGGTGTTCTTGACCGCCACAACGGTCTGCCCGAGGATCGCATCCTTACCACCACCTTTGACGGTATACTTTCCCTCATAGGCGTAGATGTACCGCATGATACAGTCGTTTCCATTCTTAACAGCCTCGGTCTTGATACAACGGTAGATGGCGAAAGCCTTACCGTCCGTGTGCCCTCTATCCGCGATGATATTGAAGGCCGTGCAGACCTTGCCGAGGAAGTAATGCGTATTTACGGCTATGATCACATCGTTGGCACTCCCATGCGTGGCGAGGTCATCCGCGGAAACGTTCTTCCCGAAAGAAAGAAAGCAGACAAGATCAAGGCTCTGCTTTGCGGAATGGGCGCCCATGAGATAATGACCTATTCCTTTATCGCTTCAAAGGCAATTGACTCGCTTCGTTTATCCGAGGACGATGAGCGCCGCCGTCAGGTAAAGATAATCAATCCTCTCGGTGACGAGTATTCCACCATGCGTACCCAGCTTACAACAAGTCTTTTGACCGTTCTTGCTACTAACATCAACCGCAAGATCGAAGCAGGACGCTTCTTTGAGATAAGCAAGCGTTTTGTACCGCGTCAGCTTCCCGTTACCGAACAGCCTGACGAAGTTCCGACAATGTCTATCGGCATCTACGGCAAGGACGAGGATTTCTTCACCCTTAAGGGTATGCTTGAGGATCTGATGCAGCTTTGCGGCGCACATACACAGTATGTAAGAAGCAGTGAACCGTATCTGCATCCCGGAAGACAGGCGCTTATCAAGGCAAACAACACTCCTGTCTGTGTTTTCGGTGAGGTTCACCCCGAGGTGGCGCGCGAATACGGTATAGATTGCCGTGTATACGTTGCCGAGATCAAGTTAGAGGTGCTTTATGCCATTGAGAAGCGCCGCACCACCTACAAAGCGTTGCCCAAGTTCCCTGCGGTTGAGCGTGATTTCGCGATGCTTTGCGATATCGATATTCCGGTAGGTGATCTTGAGCGTGCTATCACAAGCGGCGCAGGACGTCTGCTTGAGCGCATCGAGCTTTTCGATGTATACACCGGCTCACAGATACCCGAGGGCAAGAAGAGCGTTGCTTACAGTATATGGTTACGCAGTGCTGATTCAACCCTTTCCGATACGCAGATTGATGAAGTAAGTGCGCGTATAATCAAGAAGCTTGAAGCGGCAGGCGCACAATTAAGAAAATAATAAAAAAGCTTTAAGAAAAATATTAAAATTAACTCTTGAACTTTTTTAAGTTTCGTTATACAATAGATACAGTACGAAAGACGAGGTGTTCATTATGAATGATAAGACTATGACCTTTTCAATCGGTGACGAAGCCGAGCAGGAGATCAGAAACATATTGATGAGTGTTTACGATTCTCTTAAAGAAAAAGGCTACAATCCCATAAATCAGATAGTAGGCTACATCCTTTCCGAGGATCCTACTTATATTACTACGCATAATAACGCCCGTAATCTTATCCGCCGTATTGATAGGGACACGCTTCTTCAATCCCTTGTAAGATATTATCTTACTAATTGATGCAAAACAGTTATGCCCGTGAGTTCAAACGAACTCACGGGCTTTTTTTAGATTGTAAACACATGTTGTTATGTCTTCATAACTTAAAAAGCATTGCTTTTCTATGTATTTATGATATAATAAATTCAAGAAAACTCGTTTTTTAAAAAACGCTTATGTTTTTCTACTCTGCAAATTCAAGAAGTCTTTTGCGAAAATGCAAATAATTCTCAAACTCAACCTCTTCCGGAACGCCGTGGTCACATGTCGGAATATAACCGCCCTGCTCTTTCATAAATGGCATAATTCTATCAATTTCACGGTCGATCGCGTCTTTTCCGGTAGCTAATATTCGCTTATCTATACCACCTGATATAAGAATATCCGGATGAGCTTTTCTTACAGCAACAACATCGCTACCCGCTGCAACCTCAAAAGGAGAAAAATAGTTAAATCCTATAGATTTGTAT
>JAFPCJ010000045.1 GCA_017423885.1 Clostridia bacterium
AGAAAAACGTAAAGGATTGGGAGGATACCGAGGAATTAAGCGCGTATCTGCAGAAGATACTGCATAAGGAAGCCTTCGACAAGGCAGGACTTATCTACGGTATCGGTCACGCTATATACTCGGTCTCCGATCCGAGAGCTACCGTTTTCCGCGGCTTTGTTGAGCGTCTTTCCGAGGAAAAGGGTATGCATCGCGAGTATCAGCTCTACTCGCAGGTAGAGCAGTTGGCACCTCAGCTTATAGCAGGTGAGCGCAAGATGTACAAGGGTGTCAGCGCGAATATCGACTTTTACAGCGGCTTTGTTTATGATATGCTCGGTCTTCCGCAGGAGCTTTATACTCCGCTTTTCGGCGTTGCAAGAATTGCAGGCTGGAGCGCCCACCGCATAGAGGAGCTTGTAAACGCAGGAAAGATAATCCGTCCCGCGTATCTTAACGTTCACCCGAGAAGAGATTATATCGATATAGAAAACAGATAAAGGAGAGAGAGCCATGAAAAAACTCGGCTTTGGTCTTATGCGGCTTCCGCTCACAGATCCCGATAACGGCGCATCCATAAATATGCCCGAATTTGAGCGGATGATCGATGCCTTTATAGCAAACGGTTATACCTATTTTGATACCGCCTGGATGTATCATGACGGCTTCAGCGAAAAAGCGGTCAAAACTGCTTTGATGCAAAGACATCCTCGCGAAAGCTTCACGCTTACCACCAAGCTTCACGGCGGATATGTGAAGTCCTTTGAGGATCGCGACCGCATTTTTAATGAACAGCTCAATAAAACAGGCGCTGAATATTTTGACTATTATCTGCTTCATGCCATAGGGCGTGACATGTATGAGAATAAGTATCTTAAATTTGATTGCTTTAATTGGTTGAGAGAAAAGAAGCGCATGGGTCTTGTGAAGCATATCGGATTTTCTTTTCATGACAGTGCCGCCGTGCTCGACAGAATACTTACTGAACAGCCCGATATGGAGTTTGTTCAGCTTCAGCTAAATTATCTTGATTGGGAAAGCGAAGGCGTACAGTCCCGCCTTTGCTATGAGGTCGCCTGTAAGCATGGGGTTCCCGTTATAGTAATGGAGCCTGTAAAGGGCGGAATTCTTGCGAATTTACCGCATACTGCCGCCGAAATTTTGAAGCAAAAGGATGAAACGGCTTCTCCTGCGGCATGGGCGTTGCGCTTCGCCGGCGGACTCGATAATGTTTATATGGTGCTTTCGGGCATGAGCAATATGCAGCAGTTAGAGGAAAATATGGCGCTTTTCGATGAACTGAAGCCCTTGAATGACGAGGAAAAAGCCACGCTTGAGCGCGTAGTGTCGCTCATGACTCACAGTGACGCCATTTCCTGCACCGCCTGCTCATATTGCACCGACGGTTGCCCCAAAAATATTGCCATCCCTAAATATTTTTCTCTTTATAATACCGACCTGCTCGAGAGAGAGGGCAGAGAATGGTCAGCGCAGGAGAGCTATTATGAAAATCTTGCCCATAACTTCGGCAAGGCGGATGACTGTATCGAATGCGGACAGTGCGAGAGCGTTTGCCCACAGCATCTTCCCATAACCGACCTGCTTAAAAAGGTAGCAAAGCATTTTGGATGAGAAAACCTCGTTAAAAAGTTATTGAACAAAACAAATCGATAAAAGCATACAGAAAGAAAACCGATCGGTATTTTGAACTGACCCAATTTGTGCGGACAGTACAAAAACAGACCTTATGGTAGATAAAATTGAATTTTAAGCAACGAACTGACATCGCTTTTCGAGTGGTGTCAGTTTTGTTTTAAGTTGGAT
>JAFPCJ010000046.1 GCA_017423885.1 Clostridia bacterium
GCAAAGTACTCTTCCTTGGTGAACTCGTGGTTCTTTACAATAAGTGTGGAGTCATAGAACATCTGGGAGTTGACCAGTCTGATATATGCAGTTCCCTTGGGAACGGTATATGTCAGAATAACTGCGTTATTCAAAATAACGCCGGTCTGGGGAATAGCTGTGGGCTTTATCTGATTCTGGGTAACATTGCCATCTGCATCAAAACCCATAAGGCACCAGCTCTGTCCATTAAGGATAGGGCCCATAGTGATCTTATCACCTTCCGCAACCTCAATAGCAGCGGAGGAGTGATAGTTCTGGTTTCCGTCGGCATCACCATCTTTGGTTTTTGCAATACCGATGCTGGATTTGCTTTCATCATAAAGGTTGACCATTTCAGCACCTGCGGCGCTTGCAGTCACTACGGCAACGGATGCCAGCATAGCCAGCGCCAATACGGCACAAAACAGTCTTACAAATGCTGTCTTCATAATATTTCTCCTTTTTTTGTGCGGGTCATCCCGCATAGATAGTAAGGTAATGATACCAAAATTTCACACTAAAGTCAAGTACAATATTCTATAATATTAACTTTTATCATCATTTTTTCGAAAGATCACTTTACAGCAAGAAGGCACACTTTGTCATAAAGTGTAAATTATTGTTGTATATTGACATTTAATAATGTTAGTGATATAATCAAATAAATATATATATTATATTTAGGAGAATAATTGGTGTCATTTTCTAACGATGACATCAAATGTCTTAACAATTGTACGCTTGAACGAATGTGAGGAAAAAAGTGAAGCTTAAAAACGTCGGCGGATTCGATAGCATCGACCGCTTTGTTTCATATAAAATTGAACAGTATAGCAAACGGGAAAAGACGCTGGAAACGCTTTTTGAGTTTATGTTTTCCGAGTCTGACAACGTAATGGCGGAGATCACCGACGGCTACCGCATCAAAAAGGTGACCTACGGTCAGTTCAAGTCAGATATTCTGGAGTCTGCGCCCTCGCTGGCATCGGCATTGTCAGATATTCCGCAGGAAAGCCTTATAGGTCTTTATCTGGGCAACTCTATGGACTGGATACGCATTTTCTGGGAGATCATCTTGTGCGGATACCGTCCGTTGCTTATGAATATGAGCCTGCCCGACAGCGTGTTGGAGGATATCATCCGTGACCACTCGGTGGGCGCCGTGATTTCCGACGGCAAGCAGTTTTCGGTCAAAACCATATCGGCAAAGGACGCCATTGCGCCCTCGAATGATGTGCTTACTCCCCGTCCCTTTGGTGACGAGGTTCTGTTTATGTCCTCGGGCACCTCGGAAAAGGTCAAGCTGTGCGCGTATAACGGTGAAAATTTCTTTTATCAGATATGCGACAGCGCAAATATTATCAAGCAGTGTCCGCAAATGAAGCGACACTACAAGGGCGAGCTCAAACAACTTACCTTGCTTCCCTTTTATCACGTATTCGGCTTTATTGCCGTTTACCTTTGGTTTGGATTTTTCTCCAGAACCTTTGTCTTTCTCAAGGACCTTACACCCGCAACCATTCAGAACACCGTGAAAAAGCACGAGGTCACCCATATTTTTGCCGTACCTATGGTTTGGGACAAGGTTTATCGCGCCGCGCACAAGCAGATACGCGCCCGTGGTGACAAAACGTTTAAAAAATTCAATCGCGCCGTTAAGCTGTCCAACAAGCTGGGCAAACTTGGCGAGTCCTTTGCAAGATCGGCGCTTCGTCAGGTGCGCGAAAGTCTTTTCGGCGATAGCATTCAATTTCTCATATCGGGCGGCGGCGCGCTGGATAGTGCCGTGTTCGAGTTTTATAACGGCATCGGCTACCACTTTGCCAACGGCTACGGCATGACCGAGATAGGCATTACCTCGGTGGAAAAGTCAGGCAAGCAATCGGTGCTCAACACCGCCTCAATCGGCGCCCCCTTCGGGTATACCGAATACCGACGTGA
>JAFPCJ010000047.1 GCA_017423885.1 Clostridia bacterium
ATCAGTTCGCCTGTTGATGCTACCATGCTCGGCATCGGTATGATCCATCAGCATTTTAAGCTGGTAGAAAGTTTTACAGCCCTTGAAAATATCGTGCTGGGTACCCCCGGCAACAAGATGCCTTCCAAGGCGCTGGGCGAAATGCTTGACGATATTTGCGGCGGATTTGAGCTTGGAATAGATCCGTTCAAGCGCATCTGCGATATGTCGGTAGGTGAAAAGCAGTGCGTTGAAATTATGAAGGTGCTTTACCGCGGCGCACAGATACTTATTCTTGATGAACCGACTGCGGTATTGACCCCTCAGGAGACAGACAAGCTGTTCGAGATTTTGCGCCGTATGCGCAATCAGGGATGCGGAATTATTATCATCACCCATAAGCTCAACGAGGTGCTTGAAATAAGCGATCGTGTTACCATTCTGCGTAAAGGCAAGAGCATCGATACCGTTATCACCGCCGAGACCAATCAGGACGAGCTGACCGAGATGATGGTAGGCCGTGCGGTAAGCCTTGCTATAGACCATCCCGCACCTGTTGATGTTGCACCTATCCTTAAAGTAGTTGACCTTACCGTTTTAAAGTCCGACGGATCTGTTGCGGTGGATGATGCCTCCTTTACCATCCGAACCGGTGAGATACTTGGTGTCGCAGGCATTGCGGGCAGCGGTCAGAAGGAACTTTGCGAGACTATAGCAGGTCTTATGAAACCTAAGACCGGTGCTATCCTTTACAACAAGGAAAATCTGGTGGGCAAAACCCCTGCCGAGATCATTAATTTGGGCGTCAGCATGAGCTTTGTACCCGAGGACCGACTTGGAATGGGTCTGGTATCCTCGATGGGTATGGTAGACAATATGCTGCTTAAAACCTACAACGCCAACAAGGGATTTTTTGTTGACCGCAAGCCTGCCCGTGAGCTGGCAGAAAGCCTTGTTGATAAGCTTTCAATATCTACGCCCGGTGTTGATACCCCTGTAAGACTGCTTTCCGGCGGCAATGTTCAAAAGGTATTGCTTGGTCGTGAGATAGAAGCTAACCCCAACCTGCTGATAACCGCTTATCCTGTAAGAGGACTTGATATCAACTCTTCTTATACCGTTTACGACCTGCTTAACGAGCAGAAAAAACGCGGAGTTGCGGTTATGTATATAGGCGAGGACCTTGATGTTCTGCTTGAGCTTTCGGACAGAATAATGGTGCTTTGCCACGGAAAGATAACCGGTATTGTTGACGCAAAATCGGTCACCAAGGATCAGATAGGTCTTATGATGACCGGAATGACTGTGGAGAAGAAGGGAGGAGAAAGCCATGAATGATAATAAAACTGGTCACGAGCCGCTTTTCAGAGTAGTAAAAAGAGCGGAAAAAACCCGTAATCAGATCTTTTTGCTCCGTTTTGAGGCTGTTATCCTTTCTCTTATAGCCGGTGCGGTATTTATTGCCTGCATAGGTTATAACCCCATCGAGATCTATTCCACCATAATCGAAGGTGCCTTCCGCAGTAAAATGGCGATTCAGGCAACTGTTAAGTATGCTATTCCGCTTACCATCGCTTCGCTTGGCATTACACTTGCGTTTAAGATGAAATTCTGGAATATCGGTGCAGAGGGTCAGATAATTGTAGGCGCTATTTTTGCCTCCTACTTTGCGCTGTTCCATGCAAACTGGAACCAC
>JAFPCJ010000048.1 GCA_017423885.1 Clostridia bacterium
CTCGCGCCCATGCCCCTTTTCGGTCATATACTCCGCCATGCCAAGCTCGGGACCGAAGGTGTCCTTCGTAAGCTCGGTGCAACCGAGGGTCACCGGTACAAAGCCGTCACTTTTTTTGTCATGCGAAAAATAATTTATCTTTATGTCCTCGTAGCCCTTGCGGTATTCCTCTGCTTTTTCAGCCGAAAAATGCTTGGGAAGATATTTGCAAAACCCAACACCTACTGCATTTGACTGACCTGCAAGGATTATTACATCTGCTTTTTTCATGCTAATCACCTCATTTTAGTATAAATTTATTTTACTAAAAATCCATGCTTTTTTCAACCGTAAAAATGTATACTTTCTGCCTTTTGGACAATACTTTTTTTAAAAAGCTATGGGGTGAAAAGTATGGATATCCGCACCGACCTTGTTTCAGAACAGCGTGAGCTGCATACCGAGGCGATCCGCGGCGCCGTTCAGGAGAGAGAATATGTTGACGGAGTGCTTCTGGAAAGGGTCCGCATTACAGAAAATTCCGCCGCAAAGGCTTTGCAACGCCCTGTCGGTACTTATATAACCGTAAAATTCGGGGACCTTGCCGTGATAAGCGACCACTCCGCCATAAGAAACGCAGTAATTCGCGCGCTTGGTGTTCTTCTGCCCAAGATTCGGGATAACGTGCTTGTAGTGGGACTCGGAAACAGCGATATTACGCCCGATGCCATCGGTCCCATGACTGCCGACCGCATGCTTGCCACCCGCCATATCGGCGGCGCACTTTCACACGAGCTTGGACTGACAGGTCTTAAAAGCGTGTCTGCCATAATACCGGGTGTGCTAGGCAAAACAGGCATTGAGGCGGTAGACATTATTAAGGGCACGGTAGAACGCACCCATCCGCAGGCGGTAATACTCATTGATGCGCTTGCCGCAAGGCGTACCGAAAGACTATGCAGAACGGTACAGCTTTGCGATACAGGTATAGCGCCCGGCTCGGGTGTAAACAATTCCCGACTTGAGATAAGCCCAAAGGTCTTGGGAGTGCCGGTCATAGCGGTGGGCGTGCCTACGGTGGTGGACGTAGCTTCGCTTATCTGCGACTACACAGGTCATACTCCCGAGCGCGCACTCGGACAAATGATGGTGACCCCAAAGGAGATAGACCTGCTCATCAGACGAAGCGCCGAGCTTTTGGCAGAAGCGCTGAATATGTTTCTTCAGCCCGAGCTTGACGAAAAAACTCTGCGCGCGCTTGTATAAATCACACGCTCACAGCATATTATTTATCATAAAAAGGACATTTAGGAGCTGTGAAAAAGCATGAGTGAGCGAAACGGAGTAATAAGGGTAGCTGTGGCATCGGTAATATGCGCGGCAGTTTTTGTAGCCTTTGGAATAGAGGTGCTTTTCGGTACGGCGGTCGCATCTGACCTTGTGCTTCAAGACGCAGAGCTTCAAAGCGGCACTGTGAGCAGTCAGCCGTCAAACGAAGCTCCACCCGAATCGGTTTCCTCGGTCGGCTCTTCATCTGCTTCGTCTGAAACGAACAGCACAAAGAAAGAGAGCCAAAGCGTTGCCGTCAGCACAGGCGGTAAGGTGCTCGGAGCGGTAAAAGAAAGGTTTATAACCCCTTATACCGCCAACACCTCATACGGTAAGGTCTATCTTAAAAACAGTACTGACCTTGATATCGATATAAAAAGTCTGCTTTCCGATTCCTTGCCATACAAAATAGAAAAGAACGGCGAGCCGCAGGTGCTTATCATGCATACGCATACCACCGAGTCCTTCCTGCTCGAGGACAAGGACAACTATACCTCTGCCGATGCTTCACGCTCCCAAAACTCGAAGCAGAATATGGTAGCCTTGGGGGAAAAGGTGGCAAGCATCCTCAATGCGGCAGGAATTAATACCATTCACGATAAGACTGTGCACGATTATCCCGAATATAACGGCAGTTATACACGCTCTGCCGCAACGGTCAAAAAACAGCTTAAGGCGCATCCGAGCATAAAGGTGGTAATTGATATGCACCGCGATGCCATTGCAGGGGACGGTACTGATAAGGTCAAGCCTGTAGTTGAGATAAACGGCAAAAAGGCGGCGCAGGTCATGCTTGTTATGGGCTCGCAGAGCGGCACGGTTAAAAATCATCCCGATTGGAAGGAAAATCTCAAGCTTGCAGTCAGACTTCAGCAGCAACTTGAAAGCACTTACCCTACACTTGCACGCGCTTTAAGTCTTATGCCGCGGTTATATAATCAAAATCTTACAACAGGCTCGATATTGCTTGAAATGGGCACTGAAGCAAACAGTTTTGACGAGGTGATGTATTCAGCAGAATTGGTAGGGAATGCGCTTGTTAAGACGCTGTCTGCTTTGAAATAACTTTAAAGGAAAATAAGTGATGAAAAAAAGAAGAAAACAGCTTTTTATCCGCTCCTTCTGTATGACCTCGGTAATAATTTATTGCCTTATTTTTGGCGTTATGGCGGCGGCAAGAGCATACGAAAACACCGTAAGGATAGGCTACGGAAAATACCGCTCGGCAATAGAATTTAACGACTATTCGGTAAGAATTTTTGATTATGAAATAAAAATATGATAAATGGGTGCGCCTTGACGATACGGTAAAATGTTATTGCAAGCCGAATGCGCGGCGATCCGTTCCCCACGTACATGAATCTTAAATATGGTCGGGAACGAATATTAAAATTTCGCACCCCAAAGGCAACGATTGCTCCCCGAGGCACTCGGGCGTTTACTTGTCGGGGTACCCGACTGAGGTACTCGGGAAAAAAGGCTGTCTCACTTTTCGGTGAGGCAGCCTTTGGTTATACCGCTTTATATTTCTTCGTTTTCTTCGGTTGGTTCACTGACTTCAAGTGTCGGTGCGAGCTTCTTTTTGACAAGTCGGTCGTTCACAACATCGCGCAGTACGCAGTAGAGCACAGCACAAAGCGGAACGCTTAAAAGCATACCCACAACTCCTGCAAGGTTGTTACCGAGCGTTACGGCGGCAAGCAC
>JAFPCJ010000049.1 GCA_017423885.1 Clostridia bacterium
CGCTCCGTAAATCGGATCAAAGCCTTTATCTGCCAAAGCCGCAATCGCGGAAGGCTCAAAGCTTACGGTAACATTAAGATCCAAAAGTCTCTTTTTAAGCGAAGTGAGCAACCTTTCGGCTATTAGCGAGATATCGTCATGCGAAAGCTTATGGAAAACTATGATATCGTCAACGCGGTTTAAGAATTCGGGTCTGAAAGCGTTTTTAAGCTCGCCCATCACCTTTTCCTTGATATCGCTTTGAGAGTCATCGGCGCTTTCGGGAGTAAAGCCGAAGCTTATTTTCTTCTCGGTTATAAGCCGCGCTCCGATATTCGAGGTCATAATGATAACGGTGTTCTTGAAATCCACGCGTCTGCCCTGCGAATCGGTAAGCACGCCGTCCTCAAGTATCTGCAAAAGAATATTGAAAACATCGGGGTGAGCCTTTTCTATCTCATCGAAAAGCAGTACCGAATAAGGATGACGGCGCACCTGCTCGGTAAGCTGTCCGCCCTCTTCGAAGCCGACATATCCCGGAGGCGAGCCGACAAGACGCGATACCGTATGCTTTTCCATATACTCTGACATATCAAGTCTTACCATCATGCTCTCGCTTCCGAACATAGCCTCTGCCAATGCGCGGGCAAGCTCGGTCTTACCTACACCGGTAGGTCCGAGGAATATAAACGAGCCTATCGGACGTTTTGGGTCTTTAAGTCCTACTCTGCCGCGGCGGATAGCCTTGGAAACTGCCGTGACAGCCTCATGCTGACCGACAAGCCGCTCATGCAAAACGCTTTCAAGTCTCAAAAGCCTTGCGCTTTCCTCTTCGGTAAGCTGAACAACAGGTATTCCCGTCCAAGTAGACACTATCTCGGCAATATCCTCGGGTGTTACCTCTCCCGAAATATGAGCGTTTTCCTCTCGGCGCTGACGCTTCTTTTCCTCTAACTCTGCGCGAAGCTTCTTTTCCTGATCGCGAAGTGCCGCCGCCCGCTCGAAGTCCTGCGTATTGATAGCCTCTTCCTTTTCAGCTTCAACCTCCGAGATACGCGCATTTGCTTCCTTTAGCTCATCGGGTGCCGAGCAGGCGGAAAGCCGCACCTTTGAAGCCGCCTCGTCCACAAGGTCGATTGCCTTATCGGGAAGAAAACGGTCGTTGATATATCGGTCGGAAAGTCTTACCGCCGCTTCAAGCGTTTCATCGGGTATACGCACCTTATGATGTGCTTCGTACTTATCCTTTAATCCCTTTAATATCTGTATTGAATCCTCAACCGACGGTTCTGACACGGTCACAGGCTGAAAACGGCGTTCAAGTGCAGGATCCTTTTCAATATTCTTGCGGTATTCCGATATGGTAGTAGCACCGATAAGCTGCATATCTCCGCGCGCAAGCGAAGGCTTCAGGATATTTGCGGCATCCGTAGAGCCTTCTGCGGAGCCTGCACCGATTATGGTATGGACCTCATCAATAAACAGTATTATATCCTTATTGTTGACTACTTCATCAATCACAGCGCGAATACGCTCTTCGAAGTCACCGCGGTACTTTGTGCCTGCGACCATTCCTGTAAGATCAAGTGTAAAAATACGCTTATTTTCAAGCAATTCAGGTACTTCGCCTGCTACTATACGTTGGGCAAGTCCTTCAACTATAGCGGTTTTGCCGACACCCGGCTCACCAATAAGGCAAGGGTTATTCTTGGTACGGCGGCAGAGTATCTGTATTACTCTTTGCACCTCTTCGTTTCTTCCGATAACAGGGTCTATCTTACCCGAACGCGCAAGCTCGGTAAGATCACGCCCGAACTTTTCCAAGGTGGGTACCTTTTCATTCTTTTTTGAATTTTCTGCCCGAGTATGACCCGAAGCATTATCCTGACCAAGCCCCGAAACATTCAAAGCTTCGTTTGTTATGACCGAAGTATCGGCGCCAAGCTCACCGATAAAGCGGACGGCATAATTATCGCCCTCCGAAAGTATACCGAGTAAAAGATGCTCTGTCCCCACAAGCTTTTTGCCCATTTCGGCGCATCCGCGCACCGCGTTTTCTATGACCCGCTTGGCTCGCGGAGTAAAGTATTCGGGAGAAAGTCTCGTAGGAGTTCCGCTCCCGATAGAAGATCGCATCAATTCCTCCAAGGCTTTAGCTGTAACACCGTTTTTATTAAGCACCGCCGAAGCTACGGCATTGCTTACTCGAAGCAATCCTAAAAGCAGATGCTCACTTCCTACATAGGTATGCCCCATCTGTCCTGCCGAGTTTATCGCCTGATTAAGCGCTTCGTTTGCCTTTTCGGTAAAACCGTCAAAATTATATCTCATTGTTATCCCTCCAAAGTGTTATTCACCCGAGAGCCTGCCTTACTGAATTTGCTCTGTATATATCACGCTCGTCGGGTCCTATTTGCCCATAACGGCGCATCAGCATATACGGCTGACCCTCGATCATAAGTTTTATGGGTAAGGCTTCCTCATTTATTATGCCCATGCTTTGCCCGAGTTTAATCTCCGAAAGCAGCTTCATCATTTCCTCGCTGCTTAAAATGCGCGCGTATTTAAGTGTTCCGAGCGCACGCATACAAACGTCCTCAAGCTTTGTTCTGTCAAGCGAAGTACGCTCTCGGCGCTCCTTTTCAACAAGCTGCATGGTAATTATTTTCAGATTGTCAAGTGCATTTTTCTCGCTGATACCCAAGGTTATCTGATTGGATATCTGATATAAAGATGCCTTTGCACGGCTTCCCTCACCGTACATTCCGCGAACGGTAAAGCCTATTTTGTTTACCGATTCTGCCAAAGTAGGTATTTGTCCTGCGCCCTCGATTATAGGCAGATGAAGCATAACGGATGCTCTGAGTCCTGTTCCGAGATTGGTAGGACACTCGGTAAGAAAGCCGAGATTTTCGTCAAAAGCAAAGCCGAGAGTATCACAAAGCAGGCAATCAAGCTCTACTGCAACGTCATACGCCTTTTCGAGCTGTAATCCGCCGCAGATGACCTGAATGCGAAGATGGTCCTCCTCACCTATCATTATACTTATGCTTTCATCATCAGAGAGTATCACAGCACGGCTTCTTTTATCGGCTATAAATTCGGGGCTTACCACATGGCGCTCCACCATTGCCCTCGCCTCATTCTCGGGAACATCCTTCATATCTATAAACTTAAGTGAGCGTGCAAAGGGTGTATTGCTTTCGGTTATCGCTTTTTTGACCTTTTCGTTAAGCTCTTGACGTTGCGCCTCGGTCATACGCGAAGGAAACGGGATCCCTGCAAGGTTTCTTGCAAGGCGAATTCGCGAGCTTACAACTATATCATCCTCGGGAGAGCTTTGCATATACCAACTGCTCATTTCTGTTCCTCCTCAAGCTTTTTTATTTTATCGCGCACTATAGCGGCATCCTCGAATTTTTCCTGTCTTACAAGTTCATTGAGCTGCATTCGCAATTCCTCAACGGTCTCACTCTTGGGAACTACCGCAAGCGGAGCGCGATTGGGTATTCTGCCTACATGGCGCGTACTTCCGTGCACACGTTTAAGGTATGGCAGAAGCTGATCGTAAAAGGTCTTATAGCATTCGGGACAGCCCGCTCTTCCGCTCTCGGCAATATCCGAAAAAGCAGCATTACAGCACGGACAGCGCACCGCCGCCGTTTTAGAGCCTGATGCCTGAACATCACCGAAAAGAGAAGCAAGCATTTCTCCGAGGTTATTGTGGTGCCCATCGGTATACCCCTCAGTAGCGGCACAGTAGCCGCAAAGATTTTTTTCATGAACAACGCCGTTTACCACCGAACGGATATGGGTAGTGGCATGGTTTTTTCCGCATTTCTCACACAACATAAAGCTATCATCCTTTCATTAAAGCTGTGTCATAAGCATTTCCTTGAGTATCGCCGCGCGAACAGTGTCCTTCAATACAGGCGGAACACATCGCATGACGTTTGACGATATCGCCGACATCATTATACGCGCACTTTCGTTATTTATAAGCTTTGATTGCAGACAGTTTTCAATAACTATCCTTGCCGACATTGCATCAATACTCTCTCCTACCGAATTGATTATATGCATTAGCGCAGACGAATGACTCATTACAACTCGGCGTATCTTTACATATCCGCCGCCGCCGCGCCTACTTTCTATAGTAAAACCGTGCTCGGGGGTAAATCGCGAGGAAAGAACATAGTTTATCTGACTCGGCGCACAGCCTATCATGCTTGCAAGCTCGTTTCTCTGGATCTCGGCGGTATTGACCTCCGATTCATCCAGCATCCTTAATATTTCAGCAGTTATAAGATCGCTTATCCTCATTTTCCATCACCTTTTTGACCTTTCCTGACTTTTATTATACACGAAAGTCAGGAAAAGTCAATAACCAATTTAAAATTTTTCTTTTTTTCATCGTGTAACACTTTTTAAAAAACAGCATAGTATGTGATGAAGACGCAAAAAGGAGGTCTTTTATAATGTGTAACAACGGTTTTGGCGGAAATTGCTCTTGGATCATCATCCTTATACTCATCCTCTTCTGCTGCGGCGGTAACAACGGTTGCGGAGTTACCACAAGCAATGGATGCGGTTGCGACAACAACTGCGGCTGCTGCTAACGCTTCCATAGCGCAAAAAAAAAGAAAAGCCCTATATAGGACTTTTCAGAAATTCGGCCACCCGAAAGGGTGGTCGTTTTTTGTTAGGATGGATTATACCTAAAATACAGTATCATCACAAGCTGTCTCGATCACTTATATTACCCTTATAGGCTTGATCAAATGTTACAGTGAAGGTTGTCCTGAAGGATGGTATCACAATTCCCTGCAATAAAATGGCTTTTGCAAACGGTATTCATTGGGAGATATTCCCACTTGCTGTTTAAAGGAGCGGGAGAAATGACAGGCATCATAAAAGTCTGCCGCTTCGGCTATAGCCGCTACTGTCATATCGGTATTTCGAAGCATATCCTTTGCCCTTGTAATGCGGACATTCTGAACGTACTGCGAAAAGCCTATTCCGTTTATCTGCGTAAACATCTTTCCCATATATCGCTCTGTATATCCGTACCGCTCGGCGAATTCACTCAACTGTGGTGAGTGCCAAGCGGTATCTATTTCCTCGGTCATCTTTCTTATAATACTTGCCCACCGTCTTTCTTTGCCTTTGAAATTTGGCGACTCAAATGAAAAAAACTCCGTAAGCGCAGCCTTTAAAAAGTGTTCCGCTTCGTGCACTCTGTTACTGTTGAACAATGTAACCGTTCGCAAAAGTAAATTTCTAAAAAATACAATATCCGTCATCTGTTTTTCAATCAGCGGATACGGCTTACAAGGCTCCCCTTTTTCATCAAGAATATCAAAATGAATATTAATAACAAAAAGCGGCTTCTCCTTGTTGTGCTCACCTATATATCTGCAATCAGGCTCTAAAAGCAAAACTGCTCCCTCGCAAACCGATATTTCCTGCGATAACTCGCATTCAGATCAAAGCTTTCCCTCTCCACGTAAAACTGACAAAAGATCATAGTCACAAAATATGGGAGAATTCCAACTCCATTCCCTTGCACAATCATTTATTCCCGCTGAATTGATCCTTATATCCATTTCCCCACTCCCTTTTGTACAATTATACAATTTCTTGTTACTTTTTTCAATGGTATTTTTTAAAGCCTTGGGTTATAATTTTTAAAAAAGCATAGGAGCAATCAGCATGAAATGGACTAATACGCAGTATGTAGATCTCATGACCTACAACCACCCCGAGCGGCCGATGTTTTCAGAGCTTTTCGGTCCGATAATAGGACTCCCCGAGGAATGGAGAGCGCAGGGCGCCACGGAAAAAATGATAGATCTTACCGCCTTTTCGTTCGACTATGTACCCTTTCATTGGTTGGGAAATTTTCAGCCTATCGGCGGACAGAAGCCGATAGTCCTGCAGGATGATGAACGCTATTATGTTGGCATAGACCGTTTAGGCAGACGCATTAAAATGGACAAGCGTACCTCCACTATTCCGCTACCTGAGACCTTTCCTGTTGAAACTATGGATGATTGGCTGAAAATAAAGCCTATGTTTGAATACCATCCCTCTCGCTTAAGTGATGACGACATCGAGCGTGCAAAGCATCTACAAGCCGAGGGTCACGTTATAACCTGCGGAATATGCGGCGCATTTGATATTTTACGCGAGCTTATGGGCGAAGAAAACTGCTGTATCGCCTACTATGAGGATCCCGAATTGATCTTTGATATTCTTAATACCGTTTCAGCCACAAATCAACGCTTGCTTACCGAAATCACCGATAAAATGACCGTTGATCTGCTTGCTATACATGAGGATATGGCAGGAAAAACAGGTCCGCTTGTAGGACCTAACATCGTACTTGAATTTATGAAACCGTATTACCGCGCATCTTGGGACATTGTAAGTAACGCAGGAACAAAGCTTTTTTCACAGGACAGCGACGGAAATATGAATGCCGTAATAGATGCCTTTATCGAATGCGGCGTAAACGTACTTAACCCTTGCGAGCCTGGGGCGGGTATGGATATTGTGGCTCTGCGCCGAAAATACGGCAAGAAGCTTGCTTTCCATGGCGGTATAGACAAGCATGTGCTGCGAAAAACCAAAGAGGATATCCAAGCCGAGATCGATTATAAGCTACAACCTGAAATACTTGAGGGCGGCGTAGTTTTGGGACTCGATCACCGAATCACCAACGGCACTCCGCTTGAAAACTATATATATTACGTTGATACCATGCGTGAAAGGTTAGGTCTTCCAAACTTTAGAACCTCGCCTGACGGATGGGGCAGAATGGCGGTTTAAGCTTATACATAAGAACATCGGGTTGTATAACAATTGTTGTGGTGTCATTGCGAGGACGATGTGACATGGTTGAGCGGCGATATTGCATTTTTGCTCAAAAATGACAACGTTTGCGTCCCGAGGCACTCGGGCGGATTGCCACGCTAACGCTCGCAATGACATGGTCGAGCGGTGATATTTCTTTTTGGGACGGGGAACCTGTCCCCTACGTGCAATGACAGTAATTTGATTGACTAAATTCTACCCCAACATTTGAAACAGAAACTAAAAAAAGCGAAAGAAGTTTTTTGCTTCTTTCGCTTTTATATTTGATTAGATCTTAAATTGAGTTATTAATCTCTTCTGAAGAAGCTGATTACATCCTCAAGAGCCTCGTCATCATCGCCGCCTACATTGCCAATGATGTTTGCAAGACTGTCATCCTTCTTATCGTTCTTGCGGTCATCACCAAGACCTGTAGCAACAACAGTAACGCGGATAGTATCCTCGAGAGACTCATCAAGCTGTGAACCCCAGATAATGGTAGCATCGGGATGAGCCATATCGGAAACGATAGATGCGGCAAGCTCAACTTCCTCAAGACCGATATCCTCGGAGCCTGTAATGCTGATGATAACACCGCGGGCATTCTCCATAGAGGTTTCGATAAGCGGACTTGTGATAGCGGCGCGAGCAGCCTGCTCTGCCTTATCGCGACCTGTAGCAACGCCGACACCCATGTGAGCATAGCCTGCATCAAGCATGACCGACTTAACGTCAGCAAAGTCAAGGTTAACAAGAGCAGTAACATTGATAAGCTCGGATATGCTCTGAACGCCCTGACGAAGTACATCATCAGCGATCTCGAAAGCATTCTTAAAGGTTATCTTCTGCTCGGAAACAAACTTAAGTCTCTCATTCGGGATAACAACAAGGCTATCTACCTGCTCGCCGAGAGCGGCAATACCTGCCTCAGCCTGAGACATACGCTTCTTGCCCTCAAAAGCGAAAGGCTTGGTTACGATACCAACGGTAAGAATTCCAAGCTCCTTTGCGATGGATGCAACAACAGGAGCGGCACCTGTACCTGTTCCGCCGCCCATACCTGCGGTAATGAATATCATATCGGCACTGCGAATTGCAGCGGCGATCTCATCACGGGACTCCTCTGCTGCTGCACGGCCGTTCTCAGGCTTGCCGCCTGCGCCCATGCCTGCAGTAGTCTTGTCACCGATCTGTATCTTCTGGTTTGCCTGTGAAAGGAAGAGGGCAGCCTTATCGGTATTGATAGCAATAAACTCAACACCGCGAACACCGGCTGATACCATGCGGTTAACCGCGTTTCCGCCGCCTCCGCCGACACCTACGACCTTTATCTGAACTACATTTTCCATTTCTCCTGCTACTTCGAATGGCATTTTCTTTTTCCTCCGTCTTTATGTATAGTTATTTTTAGACATACTAATTTACATATATAATGATATTAACATATCTCTTTTTAAATTTCAATAGTTTTATCACAAAAAATAAAAATTTTTTCAAAAATCATTCTATTGCCTTTTCTGTAAAGGTTCCCTCGGTCTTTTGAGCGGTCCACATGCTTAAATTAATATGTCCCATCCGCTCTTTGGCGATCGAACGCACCATTCCGCAAAGATGCCCTATTTTCTTTTCAAGTGAGCCGCTTGTGCCGAAGTTCACCGTAAAGCGACCATCGATCTTGGCAAAAAGCGAAAGCGGATCGGTAATATCTATTTCATTTACCGTAAGTCCTTGTTCCGTAAGGGAATTTACCATGGTTTCGGCTGTTTTTCGGGTTCTTTCATCCTCGAAGGAAAGCTCCATGCCGAGTTCGCAGGAAACTCCCTTTACACGTACCGTAAAAAGTCCCTCGGGACACGCTTCATAAACATTAAGCACCTTTCCCGAGCGGCTAACTGTATAATATTTGCCTTCTACCGGATAACAAGCAAACTCCTTGGCATCGCTCACGGTGAGCTCTACGGTTTCGGGAAAACTCCGCTTGACAGACACAGTTTCGGCAAAGGGAAGCTTTGTCTGAATCTGCTTTATGACCTTACTTTCGGAAAAAGTAAGGATATTATCATCAGCCGACAGTCCGCTTGCCTTAATTATCTCGGAAGCAGAATAAATCTTACTGCCTTGCGCCTTGACGGACTTTACGGGAAATAAAACGGTAAGGGAAAGCACCGCAAACGTTATCAAAGCGGCAATAATTAAAACAATAAAACTGATAAACGCTCTTCTTCGCCTTATCCTGCGGCGACGTTCATTACGTTTTTTTGTGAATTCGTCCTGCTGTTTAGCCGCCATCGGCAACATCCTTTCCTATTGTTCTATCTTTAGGGTAGAGCAAATAATCCGAACCCGCCTCAAAGCGGATCATTCGCTCAACGCTACCACTCCGCCGAGCCGTAAAAGATTTTGTTTTATATTCTCGTATCCGCGTTGGATATGATAGATATTATCTATTTCCGTCTCACCCGATGCCGCAAGAGCCGCGCAAACAAGTGCCGCACCGCCGCGAAGATCTGTGCATGAGCATTTAGCGCAGGAAAGCCGGTCTACACCTTCTATCACCGCAACTCTGCCCTCGGTCTTGATCTTGGCGCCAAGGCGATTAAGCTCATCTATATATC
>JAFPCJ010000050.1 GCA_017423885.1 Clostridia bacterium
CCATCCGCAAGATATATCTGATAATATTTTGTACCCTTTACTTTGCGAACCGCAAACCGCTGAGCGGTATTATTTTCGTCAAAGGCCGCAGTAATGAGCTTTTCGGAAGAGCCTGAATATGTAAGCGCGACCGATTGATTGGAGCTTGTCAAAAAGCTCATATATCGAAGCTCATCATTAAACGGAACAAAGGTACTGCTGTTTGCCATAAGGTAAGCCGACATATCATAAACGGCGCCTTTGCCGTTATTGAGGATGGTTGAGGTAATATCCTGATAAATACTGCTGTCAGCAGATTGGCGGTTGATCACATTTGCCGAAGCCTTTAAATATGAAAACTCCTTACTTGCAACTACGGTAAGCTCGGCACCGTCAACCCTCCAATCGCCTGCGCCCGTTTCAAAGCCTCTGTCAGACAGTTGTTCTTTATTCCAGCTCTTTGAATGCTTCAGATTCAATTTTCCTGACGGAACGGTGTTTTTGTGGTTATTATCAGCCTTTGAGCCAAACACTCTGCGCATTTGATTTATATAAGCAAATCCGTATTCGCCAAATGGCATTATACTGTGACCTTCCGCAAACTCGCTCCAATTTTCGGCAAAGATCATCTTGCTCGCCAAAGATGCTGATGAATAGTCCTTCATAGCCTCAGCCGAATAATTCAAGGTGTTATAAAACTCGGAGGGCGTTGTATAAATAAAGGGAAACGGTGACTGCGTTATTTCAGACCAGCAACGCGAATCAGCCCCTGTTCCGGGCGAAATGATATAATCAATTCCCGCTTTTTTTCCTGCGTTAACATAAGTGTCTACCTTGGAAGGTGAAGTCACCTTCCAATATTGAGTAAAATAATCGTATCCCTTCTCAAGCGCAGCCGACGCGGCGGATAAAGGGTTATCAGAATTAATGACATTGACTAATATCAAGCCGTCAAATCCGTCTGCAACCGCCAATTCCTTAAGCCTCATGGCAACCTCTGCACTCCAACCGTACAAATTTGAAAATGCAAAAAGGATCGGCTTGCCCTCAAAGGATACATAATTAGGATTCCTAAACATTCGCTCCGACAAAAACGGCCATATCTTATTTTCATAGTCAGCGGCTGTATTTGCCGCCCAATAATCAAGGCAGTATGCGAAATTTATCATATTCTTATGATCCGCATAGTCTATATACGTATCAACGGGGCTGTTGCCTTGAAAGCCTATAAAAAAGTACGAGAGAAAGTCAACACCGTTTTCAGCTAAATATTTTATCTGCCAATCAGTAGCCGTCTTATTTTCGTCATCAAAATATCCCAACACCGATTCCTTATCGGCGATTCTTTGGGATTTTTCGTAAAATCTGTCCGAAGCTTCAGTATTTGCGACCCATCCGTTAACACCCACATATCCGTTTGCCGTATCATTCGTGGCTTCAATCGTAGGAACGGTGCTTGGAGTATAGTCGAGGATACGAAGCTCATCAATATACCATATTCCCTCTCCCGAGGTGCTTATATTTATGGCATCAAGCGTATCAGTGCCCGATATAAGGGCTGTTTCGGCAGGGGTATTGACATTTTCTGTCCCACCGTTCTTTGAGGAACAGCCGTTAACCGAATACTCGACCTTGTTAAGCTCGGTATATACCCGTATTTTCAGCGAATATCTGACATTAGTCTTGAATTTTTTCCATAGCACCTTAGCGTTACCGTTTTGATCTGTATAAACAATATCATTTCCGCTTATTTTTATTGCAGCAGCATCCGATGAACCGTCCTGCAAGGCGATCTTCATACCGTCAGCCTTTTCCATAACCGCAAAGGCAACATTGGCTTCAATTACATTGGAGGCAGGAATGAAATTTGCCTTAAAGGAGCTTGCGGTATTATTTCCGACCGCTAAAAGCGAGGTATACCTATAGCCCTCGGGATAAATGGTAAGCGGAAGCTTTTTGCTTGATACATTTCCCACAACAACACTTCCGTCTGCCGTGTACAAGCCGTCTATTACATTTCCCGCAGTAAACTGCGAAAAATCCTCATAAAGCTCATTTATTCTGTAAAGGGAGCCTGAATATCCGAAGACGACCTTGTGCTCACCCGTTGTTCCTATATAGAGCTTATCAAAGCTCTCGGCATTGGTAAACGGAACCTTCGATGCCTTTAATATTGAATTGATATATACATCGTAGGTATGCTCTGCCATATTCATATAC
>JAFPCJ010000051.1 GCA_017423885.1 Clostridia bacterium
AACGATTATCTTATCGCAATGCGAGATAGCACCCGTGCGTTGCGAGACGTTGAAAACAGTAGGCGAAAAGGGGAGCGCGGATAATGCGGCGCGCAAGTTGGCATCGGTCGCAGTATCAAGCGCCGAGGAGCTGTCGTCAAGTATCAATATCTGCGGCTTTTTCACAAGTGCCCGCGCAATGGTAAGGCGCTGACGCTGTCCGCCTGAAAAATTGCGTCCCATAGCTTCAACATTGCAGTCAAGTCCGCCCTTATCCTTTACGAAGCTATCAGCTTGCGCTACCTTGAGCGCCGTCCAAAGCTCTTCATCGCTTGCGTTTTCATTGCCCCAAAGCAGATTTGAACGAACTGTGCCCTTAAATAGCATTGCCTTTTGCGGAACGATTCCGATGATCTCGCGCAGAGAATCCGTAGTCATAGAAATAACATTTCTGCCGTTTACGGTAACTGTACCCGCAGAAGCATCATAGAGTCTGGGTATCAGAGAAACAAGAGAGGTCTTTCCGCTTCCTGTTCCGCCTATGATACCTATAGTCTCGCCCTTGCTTGCCGTAAAGCTTATATGCTCGAGCGCAGGCTCACCTGTTTCGGTGTAATTTAGTGTTACATCCTCAAAGCATACGGCAAAATTATTTTGAACGGTATCGTCAGATGATATATCCTGAATGTTTTTCTCATCCATTACCGCGGCAATTCTGTTGGCGCATGCAAGGGACTTGGTGATATTAATTATAAGGTCGGCAAGCTTTATAAGCTCAACGAGTATCTGCGACATATAGTTATAAAGAGCTACTACCGCGCCTTGGGTAAGTATTCCGTATTCAACGCGCAAGGCGCCTACATAAACCAATGCAATAACGGCAAGATTTATAAGCACAAAGGTCAGCGGATCGAGCAGGGAGGACACTCTGCCTACCACGCGTTGCACCGATGTCAGCTCCTCGTTTTCGGCGGTAAAGGACACCTTTTCCTCTGTTTCGCGGCAAAAAGCGCGTATCACTCTTACTCCCGAGAGATTTTCTCGCACGCGCAAAAGCACCTTATCAAGCTTTTCACGCACTTTTTTGTATAAAGGTATACATATAAGCATAATTCCGAATACAACTACAGACAGTAACGGAATTGCTACCGCAAAGATAAGAGCCGCCTTAAAATCAACGGTAAATGCCATTATCATGGCGCCGAAAACAACAAAGGGCGAACGCAAAAGCAGACGCAGAGTGAGATTTACTCCTGTCTGCACCTGATTCATGTCACTCGTCATTCGGGTGATAAGCGTCGAAATGCCCAAACGGTCGGTCTGTGCATCGGAAAGGCGGGTAAGGTGATCAAATAATGCTTGCTTTAGTCTGCCTACGAAGCCAACGGCGGCTTTTGCGGCAAAAAATTGCGCCGTTACTGCCGCTAAAAGTCCTGCAAGACCTATTGCCACAAGCAGGACCACCATTTTGATGATATGTCCCTTATCGCTTGCAAGAATACCGTTATCAATGATAGAAGCTACTATCAAGGGTACAAAAAGCTCGAGCGTTGCCTCAAAGAGTTTGAAAAGCGGTCCTAAAACACATTCCTTTGAGTAGCCGCGCATATATTTTAAAAGACTTTTCATTATGTGCCTCTCTTTTTTAGATCTTACCCATGTCATGCAGTAGTTTAAGCTTTAAGACAGCTGCTTGGGTCTTGGCATCCTTTATCTCGCCCGAAAGGATCATTTCTACCGCCTTTTCAAGCGGATAACGCTCAACGGCTAAAAATTCATCGTCATCGGGGTCGCAATCACCGAATTCGAGTCCGCTTGCCGCATACATCCAGATGATCTCGCCGCAGTAGCCGGGGGTGGGGTAAAGCTCACCGAGAGAGATGAAAATTTGAGCTGTAGCTCCCGTTTCCTCTCGAAGCTCACGCTTGCCGCATTCGAGCGGATCCTCGTCCGAGCGGTCTCGCTTGCCTGCAGGTATCTCAAGCGTTTGCTCCATATAGGGGTAGCGGAATTGTCTTACAAAAAGCACTTCGCCATCATCGGTGAGTGCGGCAACACAAACTCCGCCCGGATGCTCGATAACCTCGCGAAGAGCCTCTTCTCCGTTCGGAAGCAATGCTTTATCGCGGCGAAGATTGATTATTCTGCCCTTGTACATATATTCTGCCGATAATTGTTTTTCATTGAGATTCATGATATAACAAAGCCTTTCATATAATTAATTATATTGATCTTGGAGTGAGAAAAATGGGAATAACCGAATGTAAAGGATATGATTACCTGTCCTATAGGCAATGGTTAGAGGAACTTTGCCGAAAATACACCTTTTTAAACGTCTTTACCATAGGAAAAAGCTGTCTTGGAAGGGATATCGTTGCTTTGAGTATTGGCAAAACCAACGAATATGCCCTAATTACCGCCGCTTTTCACGGAAGTGAGTACATAACCTCAACCGTGCTGATGTTCTTTATTGAGGAGCTTTGCGCGGCCTTGAGAACAAACGGCTCTCTTGCGGGGTTTGACGTCAGGAAGGCGCTTTTCGGCAGAGGTATAATATTTGTTCCGTGCGTTAATGTTGATGGCTGTGAGATAGCTATGCACGGACTTTCGGCGGCAGGTCAGTTTGCTTCGTTTGTTGCAAAGCTTGCCAAAAATGATTATTGCCATTGGAATGCCAACGCAAGAGGAGTAGATATAAACCATAATTTTGATGCCGATTGGGATGCGCTTCACGAAAAAGAGCAACAATCGGGGATCTTCGGACCTGCACCTACCCGCTTCGGCGGCTTCAGAGCCGAGAGCGAGCCTGAAACTGCGGCACTCACAAAGCTTTGCAGAAGTAAACGTATACGCCATGCAGTAGCACTTCATTCTCAAGGTGAGGTGATATATTGGAGCTATGGGGACAAAATACCGCCGAGAAGCGCAAAAATGGCTGAAATAATGGCGACCTCAAGCGGATACGAGCTGTCCTCACCCGAGGGGTTGGCAGTTGGCGGCGGCTTTAAGGATTGGTTTATTACAGAATTTAACCGACCTGCATTTACCGTAGAAATGGGACGGGGCTCTAATCCCTTGCCGATAGATACCGCATTGAATATCTATACGCGCTTGCGTGAGCTTTTGATGCTGGTATCAATCATGTGAGAAAACAAGCGCTGTATCAAGACTTGGATCGTGACAGGTGTGTACCGTGCAAGAAGAATATTTTTTTATAAATTCAAGACTTTTGGCAGGATCAAAGGATGCACCTGTCGGTATTCCCTTGGAAATACATTCGTTTGTATAGCATTCATCGCCGCATAGAATATGCAAGCCGTCCTTGCAGGCTATCTCCACAATGCAAGAGCCGCAGGAATGACCGCCCCATTTTAAGACCCGTATTTGCGGTGTTAAGATCAGTTCGTTTTCGAAGGTGATCGCGCGCGTTTCTTCGGAAAAATACGGCTTTGCGGCAGAGTATTCGGCTTGATTGATGTAAAGAGTTGCATTTTTATAATACTTTACCGCTTCGATATGGTCGTGGTGCGCGTGCGTCAGTATAACATCGGTTACTTCATCGGCACTAATATCAGCTTGCCTTAAAACGAAGGGCGGCGAATAAAAGCGTTTCATTTCAAAATCGGGCATAGAGTCGCACCCAACATCTATAAGGATGTTTCTATTTTGAGCTTTTATTAAATAAAAGGTGAAGGTTATCGGAATACTCTTAAGCGCATCTCCGATAGAGAAAGCCATGCTTTCGCTCATGAATGAATCGGCATATTTAAGGCAATAAACGGAAAAACTCTCCATAATGCGGCGCCCCCCTTTGCAAAGCTTATTCGTATACAAAATAATATACACCTTTTTGTGGTATTGTCAAACACAGGCAAAGTAATT
>JAFPCJ010000052.1 GCA_017423885.1 Clostridia bacterium
ACACCGCGTTCAGCCATCCATGCCCTTACCTCATCAAGCCTTCCGAGGTTGTAAAGGTTGGAGTAGATAGCGCGACCTACAAGAAATTCGGCAGAGAGATAACCCACTCTTTTTTTGCTGTCAGTTTTACATGCTTCCCACGTATCGAGAATATCCGCCATGGTGGCACGGCTCACCGCTCTGTAAAGCGCAGGGACGGTAGCGTTTTGTATCGTAACTCCGTCGTTAGCCTTCAAAATGCTTTCGACAGTGTTTATCCATTCCTTTTTGTTCATTGTTGTACTCCTTGTGTTTGCTGTTTATCTATTGCTTTCTTTAACTGATTTAAGTATTTTCTCTGCGAATTTATCGGTAAGGGCAGCTCTCGGGTATCTGTAGCTCCAATTCTGCATACCGAGAGTTCCGGGCATATTCATACGCGACTCTGCACCTGTACCGAGCAGATCCTGCAAGGGCAGAATGACGTATCTTGCGGGGCAGAGATAAGCAATGTCGATAACCGCCTCGCGCGCCCTTTGCATAAGCGCCTCGCTCTTTATCTGCCATGGCAGATATGTAAATTTTCTGCCGAATTTTCTGCACTCGCGCGCAAGGTCCTTGTAAAAGATTTTTCTTTGTCGGGTCGGCATATCCGTAAGAAATTCAATAAAGGTGGCGTTATCATGCGTTCCGGTGTAAACTACGCTGTTTTCACCGCAGTTGGATGGCTTGAATTCGTGATTTGGATTTCCGTCAAAGGCAAATTCAAGTATTTTCATACCGGGATAGCCGGTATTGCGCATAAGCCTGTAAACTCCCTCATCGAGAACTCCGAGATCCTCGGCTACTATCTGCCAATCCTTTTTATCCTCAAACAATTCTTCTTTTGGACCGTCGCACCATCGACCGATACGCGCGTTAAGGCTGCCTGCGGGGATAGCATAGAAGCGGTCGAAGCCGCGGAAATGGTCAATGCGTACCAAATCGTACATAGAGAGCGACTTTTTGAGCCTTGCTGTCCACCACGCGTAGCCGTCCTCCTTCATTTTCTCCCAGTTATAAAGGGGATTGCCCCAAAGCTGACCGTCCTCGCTGAAATAATCGGGCGGAACGCCGGCAACCTCTGAGGGAGTACCGTCACCGTTGAGGAGGAAAAGCTCGGGGTGAGCCCATACCTCAGCGCTGTCAGCGGACACGTAAAGCGGCATATCACCCATTATGCGTATTCCGCGACTGTTGGCGTACGCTTTAAGCTCCATCCACTGACGGAAGAACTCGTACTGCGTGAACTGCCAGAACATAACGTCATTTTTATGCTCTGCCTCGAAATCCGCGATAGCTTCTGCATCACGTGTGCGGTATTTATCCTCCCAAAGCGACAGTGCGTGCCAGCCGTGTGCTTCTTTAAGCGCCATAAATAATGCAAAATCGTTATATTCGCCATCGTTAATAAACGCCAAAAAGCTCGGGGAGGAGGTATCAAATCTTGAAAATGCAATTTTAAGGAGCGGTATACGGCGATAAAACAGTGCCTCGTAATTAACTCTCAAACGTTTACCGGCTTCGCCATCGCAGCGGTATTCGTCAGCTTCGGCATCTGTCAGCAGCCCTTGCGCTATAAGTGAATCTATATCTATAAGGTAGGGACTTCCCGCGATAGCGCAGGACGATGAGTACGGTGAATCACCGTATCCGGTCGGCACAAGCGGAAGCACCTGCCAAATTTTTTGACCTGCTTTGCAAAGAAAATCAACAAAGCCTCTTGCGGCATCACCAAACGATCCGACACCGTATGGAGAGGGGAGTGCGGTAATCGGTAGAAGTATTCCTGCATAACGCTCTTTCATGGTTTTTCTCCTTAATTTGCTATTTTCGAAAAGTTTCGAATATTCAAATCAATTTTACCATAAAAGAAATTGACTGTCA
>JAFPCJ010000053.1 GCA_017423885.1 Clostridia bacterium
GATATGCCCTGCGGGCGCTAATGCGCACCATATAGATGGTTACGGATTGCCGCGCCTACGGCTCGCAATGACATTTATTTTTGCACATTCCTAACGGCGGCAGGTCGTATGGACAGGCGTCTCGACTGTCCTTAAAAAGATATCACACAAATCTTATGGTGGGGCAGATCGTATGGGCGATATAACTCCCTTGCGGGAGCTGCGATATGTCCTGTGGACACGATATATCTTCGATGCGATATGCCCTGCGGGCGCTAATGCGCACCGTATAGATGGTTACGGATTGCCGCGCCTACGGCTCGCAATGACATTTATTTTTGCACATTCTTAACGGCGGCACGCGCGTAGGGACTTTTTCTCCGACTTGTCCCTACGTGGCAAAGGCGCGGTCGGGCAGAGAAAAGGTAAATTCCGTACAAGACCGCAACGTTTAACACCCGAGTTACTCGGGCGGCGAGAAAAAGTCTGTATTTTTTAAATATTGCGGATGTCGGCGTATCAGGTGGGCGGTATCATCCTCGGTGATAATGTTTATCAGCACAGCCTTTATGTATGCGGCGGTGTTGGTTATCTCATCATAGTTTTGATAAAGCCGCAGTGCTGTTTCTATAAGGTGATCGGTGGTAAGCACATCCAGCATTTGCCGCACCTGCTCACGCGGCAGCCGTTCCTCGCCGTTTTTCACCGTTTTACTATAATACATTCTTGTTATCACCTTTTTAAAAAGCTCTGCCGCAGGCTCGGAAAGCACCGAAAAATCGCATCTTGAAAATATTTTTTGCAAGCGATTTTCTTCCCTTTTGCTCGTACATACAGACATACATTCATTATTATCAATATTATTATTTTCTATATTATTCTTATCTATATTATTTGCGTTTCCTGCGGCAACTTCTAAAGTTTCCTTTTGGGCAACTCTAAAGTTTTCCTGCGGCAAATTCTTGAATTTCCCCTCGGGCGAAAAATATATGCGGTTGGGAAATCCTTTTCCCTGCCGCTTTTCTCGCACAAAGCCTGAATCCACAAGCTCATGGTGCGCCTTATAGACCGCCTTATACCCCACTCCGAGTATCTCCATCGCCTCCTTCCTCGTACAGAAAATAAAGTATTCCCCATTTTCCTGCCACTCATTCAGAGTTGAAAGCTTGTAGCGCGAAAGATACAGTATGTAAAGCAGACGCGCAAGCGCCGAAAGTGTGAATATTCCTTTGTTCATTGCTATTTCCGCAGGCACCATGATATAGCCCGACGAAGCTCGGTTTTCTTTCATTTATAAAGCCTCCTTTTTTTACTGATACTACCATTTCCGCGCGCGACATTCACCGACACTCATCCGCCACAGGACGACAAAATATATAGCAAAAATACTCCTCGGTAAGTCCGTAAACATACTCATATTTTTTATTGACACAGAATTACTTTTGTGATAATATAAAGAATAAATATATAATAAGTGTATTTTTTTGTCTGGGGACTGCTTTTGCGGATAAAAAATGTGATACCGTAGAAATTTCGCCCTCTGCTTTTGCAGGGGGGGTTTTTGTTTAGAAAGGATTGTTTAAAGATGCCTATTACTCAATATCTCGAGTATAATGCCGATAATTACGGCGAGGAGATAAGTCTGGTTGAAATTAACCCCGGTGCCGAGGAAACTCCGCGCTGGAAGGACTTTTCTCTCACCCAGCCTATGGGCTACAGCTTCCGCAGGGAAATAAGCTGGCGCGGAATGGATTACCGCGCAAACCGAATGGCAAATCTGCTTTTGTCAAGAGGTGTAAAAAAGGGAGAAAAGGTAGCAATTCTTCTGATGAACTGCATCGAATGGCTCCCCATATACTTCGGAATACTGAAGGCAGGCGCTATTGCCGTTCCGCTCAATTACCGCTATGCCGCCGATGAAATTAAGTACTGTCTTGAAAAATCCGATTCGGAGTACCTTGTTTTCGGTCCCGAATTCGTAAGCCGTATATGGGAGATCAACGATCAGATAGACCAAGTTAAAATGAAGCTGTTTGTCGGCAATCCCTGCCCCGATTTTGCCGAAAGCTATGAGGATCTTTGCTTTGTTCAGTCTGCAAAGCGTCCTGATATCACACTTTGCGACAGTGATGATGCCGCCATCTATTTCTCAAGCGGCACCACAGGCTTCCCAAAAGCCATTTTACATAACCATGAAAGTCTTATGCATGCCGCGATAGTCGAGCAGAAGCACCATTCGCAATCGAGAGACGATGTCTTCCTTTGCATTCCGCCGCTTTATCACACAGGTGCTAAAATGCATTGGTTCGGCTCGCTCGTTGCAGGCTCCCGCGCCGTTCTGCTCAAAGGCACTACGCCCGAGCTTATAATCCGCACCGCATCAAACGAAAAATGCTCTATAGTATGGCTGCTTGTGCCTTGGGCGCAGGATATTTTGGATGCTATCGACCGCGGCGAGATCGACCTTTCAAGGTATGACCTTTCGGCTTGGCGGCTTATGCATATCGGAGCACAGCCTGTTCCGCCCAGCCTTATAAAGCGTTGGAAAAAGATGTTCCCGAAGCACGAGTATGATACAAACTACGGTTTAAGTGAGTCTATAGGCCCCGGCTGTGTTCATCTGGGCGTTGAGAATATCGACCATGTAGGCGCTATCGGTAAGGCAGGCTACGGCTGGGAGATACGCATAGTCAACGAAAAGCATGAGACGGTAGAGCGCGGCGAGGTTGGTGAGCTTGCGGTCAAGGGCCCCGGTGTTATGACCTGCTACTACAAGGATGAGAAGTCTACCGCAGAGGTATTGGCGGACGGTTGGCTCTTTACCGGAGACATGGCAGAGGAAGACGAGGAAGGCTTTATCTGGCTTGTTGACCGTAAAAAGGATGTTATTATCACAGGCGGAGAAAACCTCTACCCTGTTCAGATCGAAAACTTCCTGCGTAAGAATGAAAAAATAAAGGATGCCGCAGTCATC
>JAFPCJ010000054.1 GCA_017423885.1 Clostridia bacterium
AAGAGGGGGATCGCGTGCGGATATATCGCCGCGGCGGCACCAAGACCTTAAAAAAGCTATACAATGAGTACGGCATACCGTTGAATGAGCGTGAACAGCTTCCTGTGCTGTGTGACGATGCAGGAATAGTCTGGATCGCCCGAATAGGAGTAGCCGAGCGCTGTGCGGTCAGCGAGGAGACAAACAAAGTATTCAAAGTGAGTTTTAAGACCTTTGAGGGGGAAGTATAATGAATAAGAATGATATTGAAAGGGTGCTTATCTCCGAGCAGGAGCTTAAAAGTATCTGCAAGCGTCTCGGAGAGCAAATATCCAAGGATTACGAGGGCAAAAATCTTTTGCTTGTAAGCGTATTGAAGGGCGCTGTGGTATTCATGGCTGATCTTATGCGCGAGATTACTTGCGACTGCCGTATAGATTTTCTGTCGGTATCCTCGTATTCGGGAACAAAAACTACGGGTGTTGTCAAATTCAAAAAGGATCTTGATATCGATCCCGAGGGCTGTGATATACTGCTGGTTGAGGATATCCTCGATTCGGGTGTTACGCTTTCCTATCTTCGCAGTGTGCTTGAGGGCAGAAATGCCGCGAGCATAAAGGTCTGCGCCCTGCTTGATAAGCCTGATAACCGTAAGGCTGATATTACGGCTGACTATGTCGGTCAGGTCATCCCCGATGCCTTTGTTGTGGGCTACGGACTTGATTACGATGAAAAATACAGAAACTTGCCCTATGTGGGCATTTTGGCACCGCAGGTTTACGAGAAAAACTGATTTTTCGGTGCATGAAAGGAGCTACTCGTCTTGAGTAAAAATTTGAGAAACGTGCTTTTGTGCATTACGGCGGCGGTCGTGCTTCTGGTATCGATCGCAGGCGTATCGCAGATATCAAAAGCTACTGCACAGACCAAGTATTATGAGATCGTGCAGATGATCAGAGATAACGAGATATCCTCGTACAATCTCAATTTGTATAGCGGTGAGTTACGCTATGCCAAGCGCGGAGACGATAAGGTCTACCGCTATAATGTTGCAAGCCCGAGCCTTTTTATTGAGGATGTGGGCAGCTTTGTCCGCGAGCATAACGATACTGTAAGCTCAAACGATAAATTAAGCTCGGAAAGCAAGAACGAGCAGCTCATTAAGGATGATTATAAGAGCGGCGGAGCCACTTCATGGCTTGCAAGCATGCTGCCTACCATAATCCTTGTTGCAGTAATGGCATTCTTCCTGTTCTTCACCATGCGCCGCATGAATGCACAGATGGGCGATAAGACCATGGGCTTCGGCAAAGCAAAGGTCAGAAAAGAGGACGGTCGCAAGAAGACTACCTTTGCCGATGTTGCAGGTGCCGAAGAAGAAAAAGAGGAAATGAAGGAGATCGTTGATTTCCTTAAAGATCCCAAGAAGTTTAATGAGTTGGGCGCGAGAATTCCCAAGGGCGTATTGCTTGTAGGCCCTCCGGGAACAGGTAAGACCTTGCTTGCCCGCGCCGTAGCAGGAGAGGCAGGAGTACCTTTCTTCTCCATTTCGGGTTCGGATTTCGTTGAAATGTTCGTCGGTGTCGGCGCTTCGCGTGTCCGCGATCTTTTCGGTGAAGCCAAAAAGAATGCGCCTGCCATCATTTTTATTGATGAGATAGATGCGGTAGGACGTCAGCGTGGAGCAGGTCTCGGCGGCGGTCATGATGAGCGCGAGCAGACCCTTAATCAGTTGCTTGTTGAGATGGACGGTTTTGGAGTAAACGAGGGAGTTATCGTAATGGCGGCTACCAACCGCCCCGATATACTTGACCGTGCGCTGTTGCGTCCGGGTCGTTTTGACCGTCAGATAACCGTAAACTACCCCGATGTAAAGGGACGCGAGGAGATACTCAAGGTACATTCGCGCGGAAAGCCCTTGGGCCCTGATGTTGACCTTTCTACTATCGCGAAATCCACTGCAGGCTTTACGGGTGCTGACCTTGAAAACCTGCTTAACGAGGCGGCTTTGCTTGCTGTTCGCCATAAGAAAAAGGCGATAACACAAGAGGAGATTGAGGAAGCAACCTTGAAGGTAATAGGCGGTCCCGAGAAGAAGAGCTGGGTCATCAAGGATAGGGAAAAGCTTAATACCGCTTACCATGAGGCAGGACATGCCATCGCGGGTCACCTTTTGCCCACGCAGGATGAAATCCATTATATTACCGTTATTCCGAGAGGTCGCGCTCTTGGTCTTACGGTGTCCTTGCCCAAGGATGATAAATGGTCCAAGTACAAAAAGGAAATGGAAGAAGAGATTGTTATGCTGCTCAGCGGCCGTATTGCCGAGTCGCTTTGCGGTGACGATATCTCTACAGGCGCTTCCAATGATATCGAGCGCGCAACCAAGCTTGCCCGCGACATGGTAGTTAAATTCGGTATGAGCGAGGAGCTCGGACCCATTCTTTACGGAAGCTCTAATGATGAGGTATTCCTCGGTCGTGATTACGGTCATACGGATAACTGCTCTGAGGCGGTAAGTGCCAAGATTGATCAGGAGATCCACCGTATCGTTGACGAGGCTTACAAGCGCGGCGAGAAGCTGCTTACAGATAATATTATGAAACTTCATGCTGTAGCAAAGGCACTCTTTGAGCGTGAGAAGATCACGGGCGAGGAGTTCAGAGCAATAATGGCAGAATAAGATTTTCAGGCTGTTTCACATTGGTGGAACAGCCTCGAATATCTGTTAGGAGGGAAGAGGATGTACGCGAATTTTTCGCAGATGTACGATGCGCTTATGGGCGATGTGGATTACAAGACGCGCACCGAGTATCTTTGCGGTCTGTTTGAGCGGTTTGACCGTGAGCCTACACTTTTACTTGACCTTGCTTGCGGTACAGGCGGATTTTCAAACGCCTTTGCCGAAAAGGGTGTTTCGGTGATAGGAGTAGATATTTCTCCCGAGATGTTAGATATAGCACGGAAAAATGCTTCAGAGCGCGGAAACGATATTCTTTTCCTTTGTCAGGATGCGGCAGAGCTTGATCTTTACGGAACGGTCGACGGCGCTGTCTGCTGTATGGACAGCCTTAATCATATTACCGATTATGATACGCTGTGCCGCGCGATAGACAGAGTCTCGCTTTTCTTGGAAAAGGACAGACTGTTCATTTTCGATGTCAATACGCTTTATAAGCACCGCGAGATATTGGGTGACAATGTATTCGTTATTGATGAAGAGGATGTGTACTGCGTCTGGAGTAATGAGTACGATGAGCAGACGCATATTACCGATATCACGCTTGATTTCTTCGTTCCCGATGAGAACGGACTGTACGAGCGGACGAGTGAATACATATCAGAGCGCGCGTATACGCATGAGGAGCTTGAAGCGGCGATAAAAGCGGCGGGACTTGAGCTTTTGGCGGTGTACGGTGAGCAGACACATAACGCGCCCAAGGCTTGCTCGCAGAGAAATATTTATATTACAAAGAAGGTATAAAACCATGGGAAAGCTTATCAGATGTATAACAGGGGACGGACTTGTAATAGCCGCCGGAATAGACAGCACCGATATTTGCAGTAAGGCGGAACAGCTTCACGGTACAAGTGCAGTGGTAACGGCGGCGCTCGGTCGTTTGCTTACTGCGGCTTCGCTTATGGGAAATGCGCTTAAAGGCGACGCGCAGAGTATTACACTTCGTATTTCGGGCGGCGGTCCTGTAGGTACTGTCACCGCAGTCAGCGATAATGAGGGAAACGTGCGCGGCTGCGTTACCAATCCTGTAGTCGAAATACCGCTTAAGCCTAACGGCAAGCTTGATGTTTCGGGCGCTGTCGGAACAGAAGGGAGCCTTTATGTAATGAAGGACCTCGGTATGCGTGAGCCGTACAATGGCTTCGTGCCCATTACTTCGGGAGAGATAGCCGAGGATATCGCGTCTTACTATGCTGTGAGCGAGCAGATACCTACGGTCTGTGCGCTTGGCGTGCTTATAAACCCCGATCTTACCGTGAAAAAGGCGGGCGGCTATATCATTCAGCTTCTCCCTGCGGCGCATGGCTATGAAGAAGTAATTTCAAAGCTTGAAAAGAATATCGGTGGAATCAAGCCCGTAACGGCTCTGCTTGAGGAAGGAAACGATATAGAGCAGATAATCCGCAAAGCGCTTGAGGGCTTTGAGGTAGAGGTGCTCGAGGAAACAAACGTCGGCTATGTGTGCAACTGCTCACGCGAGAGAACCGAAAAGGTACTGCGCTCGCTGAACGAAGAGGA
>JAFPCJ010000055.1 GCA_017423885.1 Clostridia bacterium
AGTTTTAAATTCCCCGTCTTTTATGACGGGGAAGATAATATAACAAAAATCTGTTGGGACGGTGAAACAACAGTTGAAACGGTTGCACTGTTTCTACGTGATATAAATTCCTGATGGAATTTGCGATATATCCTTACGTATTCAATATAGCCACAGTGTGATATGTCCCTTATAGGACGTGAATTATTTATAGGAGAACGATATGCAATCCCGAAACAAAAAAAGTTTTGAAAAAAGAAAAGCCGTCTCTAAAGCGCCTTGCGCAGGCAAGGGTAACGGCTGTCCCCACTACAAAAAATGCGGCGGCTGTCATTTACAGAATATGACCTATGAGGAACAGCTACAGTATAAGCAGGTCAAGGCAATAAAACTGCTTGGAAGGTTTTGTCACGTCAAAGAAATAATAGGTATGGAAACTCCCGTGCATTACCGTTGCAAGGTGCAAGCGGCGTTCGGCAGGGATAAAAGCGGTATTATTTCAGGCGTTTATCAGTCATCCACCCATAAGATAGTCCCGATAGATTCCTGCATGATAGAGGATGAAAAGGCGGACGCCATAATCGTTACCGTAAGGGCGCTTTTAAAGTCCTTTAAGCTCAAGCCCTTTGACGAAAACAGCATGACAGGCTTCCTTCGTCATGTGCTTGTACGCAAAGGCTACTACTCGGGGCAGATAATGGTGGTGCTTGTAACCGGCACACCCATTTTCCCTTCATCAAGACAGTTTGTAAACGCGCTTTTGGAAAGACACCCCGAGATAACAACCGTTGTACAAAACATAAATAACAAATTTACAAGCCTTGTTTTAGGCGAAAGAAGCATAACCCTTTATGGAGACGGCTATATAGAGGACTCCATTTTGGACTGTAGCTTCAGAATATCTCCGCGCTCGTTTTATCAGGTGAATCCTGTGATGACTACCCAGCTTTACAGCAAGGCTATCGAATATATGGAGCTTACAGGAAACGAGACCGTTATCGATGCTTATTGCGGTACGGGTACTATAGGCATACTCGCCTCGCGCAAGGCAGGTAGGGTTATAGGCGTTGAGCTTAACGCCGATGCCGTAAGGGATGCAAAATTCAATGCCGAAAGAAACGATATTAAAAACATAGAATTCTTTACTGCCGATGCAAGTGATTTTTTAGTGGATATGGCAGCCCAAGGGCATAGCGCCGATGTGGTTATAATGGATCCGCCGCGCGCGGGAAGTGACCGCCGTTTTATGAGTGCCGCAGTAACCCTCGCACCCGAAAAAATAGTTTACATATCCTGCAATCCCGAGACCTTGGCGCGCGATCTTAATTATCTTGTCCGTAACGGCTACCGCGTCCGCCGTCTGCAGCCTGTTGATATGTTCCCACATACCGATCATTGCGAATGTGTCGCGCTTTTAAGTCGGCAAAATCCGGCGATATAAATTCCTAACGGAATTTGCGATATATCAAAAGAAACATCTGCCGCCCGAACCGCTCGGGGCGGATTGCCGCGCCTTCGGCTCGCAATGACATATGCCGTATTGCATAAGAGTTGGGCAGGAACGAAATTCAAAAATTATACCGCATTGCAAATAATAGAAGTAACCGCGGAATTTTCAGTTGACAAATCCCGCTTTATATGATAAGATACCTTTAATAAAGGATAGAGGTCGCGGTATGCAAAGAGTACCGCCGCGTGAAACGCTCGGGCACGGGTATGCGCGGCAGAGAAAGGGGCAACCGCCGAAAGTGCTTCTCGGCAGAGCAGCGCTTGGTAAAACGGAATAATATCTGTTTTACTGTCGCAGTAATTACTGCGGAGAGCTATCGGAATTTATGTTATCCGTATAGGGGTAGCAGGATTTTGGTAGCCGTAACAGCGGCTATTTTTTATTGCAAAAATCTATTGAAACGGTGATAACTATGAAAAAAACAGTATTTACGGGTATTGCCACCGCGCTTGTAACCCCCCTTACTCCCGACGGAATCGATTACAACGCCTTTGCACGTCTGCTTGATTGGCAGTGCGATGAGGGTATAGATGCGCTGGTCGTTTGCGGTACCACAGGCGAAAGCTCTACTCTTACCGACGATGAGCACCGTCAAGCCATTGATTTTGCCGTTAAGCATGTAAACGGCAGAGTGCCTGTTATAGCAGGTACCGGCTCTAACGATACCGATTATGCGCTTGATCTTACCCGCCATGCCTGCGAAAGCGGAGCTGACGGTGTATTGGTCGTAACTCCTTACTACAATAAAGCCACCCAAAAGGGACTTATCCGTATGTTCAGCGAGATCGCGGACGTTTCTACCGCTCCCGTCATATTATATAATGTTCCCTCAAGAACAGGCTGTAACATAGAGCCTGCAACGGTTGCGGCGCTTGCAGAGCATCCGAATATTTCGGGAATCAAGGAAGCCTCGGGCGATATCTCCAAGATCGCTGATATTATGGCGCTTTGCGGCGATAAGATAGACCTTTATTCAGGCAACGATGATCAGATCGTTCCCATTCTTTCGCTCGGCGGCAAGGGCTGTATTTCGGTGCTTTCTAATCCCCTGCCCCGCAAGACTACCGAGATCTGCCGCAAGTTCTTTGCAGGTGATGTTGCAGGAGCCGCAAAGCTTCAGCTTGAGCTTTTGCCCCTTATCCATGCGCTCTTCCGCGAGGTCAACCCCATCCCCGTAAAATCGGCTATGGCGGCTATGGGCTTCTGCGAAGAGTATCTGCGCTTGCCGCTCACCGTTATGGAAGAGGAGCATAAGCAGGAGCTTTACAATGCTATGTGCGCTCAAAATATAGCCATCGGCTAATAAACGGAGCTTTAAATGATTTGTGATAATATTTCAGTAAACCAAGAGGGTCACCTCACCTTTGCCGGCAGGGACACTACCGTTCTTGCCCAAAAATACGGCACTCCGCTCTATCTTATGGACGAGGAAAAGATACGTGAGCACATGCGGACTTATAAGACCGCAATGGCAAAATACTTCCCTGCAGGCTCGGTGCCCGAGTACGCAAGCAAGGCGTTTTCCTGCCGCCGTATCTACGAGATCGCCGCTGAAGAGGGTATCGATGTTGACGTAGTCTCCTGTGGCGAGCTTTACACCGCCTTTTCCGCAGGATTTCCGATGGAAAGATGCTTTTTCCACGGCAACAACAAGTCGGATGCCAACATAGCCTTTGCAATGGAAAAGGGTATCGGATGCTTTGTGGTCGATTCGTTTGATGAGCTTTACGCTATCGACCGTATAGCAGCCTCAAAAGGCATCAAGCAGAACATTCTTATAAGAGTTACCCCCGGCATTGACCCTCACACCCATAAGAAGATCTCCACCGGTTCCGAGGAATCGAAGTTTGGCGTCGCCATAAAAAACGGCTATGCCAAGGAAGCGGTAATCACGGCTTTAGACCTTAAAAATGTATCTCTGCGCGGATTTCATTGTCATATCGGCTCGCAGATATTTGAGTCGGAGCCGTTTTGTACGGCAGCACAGATAATGCTCGATTTCATTTTTGAAATTCGTGCATCCCTCGGCTTTACGGCAGAAATACTCAATCTCGGCGGTGGCTTCGGTGTCCGCTATGTCGAAAGTGACCCCGTCATAAACTACGGCGAAAAAATAGCCGAGGTTGCACAGATGATAAACGACTACTGTGCAAAGCTTGGTATGGCAGTACCCAAGATCAATATGGAACCGGGCAGAAGTCTTGTGGCTGATGCAGGTATGACGCTGTATACCGTAGGCTCTGTCAAAAAAATAAGCGATTTTTGCAATTATGTTTCGGTTGACGGCGGCATGACCGACAATCCGCGTTACACGCTTTATGAGTCGCAGTATACCGTTTTTAACGCTTCAAAGGCTGACCGTCCTGCCGATTTTAAGGCAACTCTCGCAGGCTGCTGTTGCGAATCGGGCGACCTTATCGGCGAGAATATGAGCTTTGCCGAGCCCGAGCGTGGTGATATAATTGCGGTGCTGACAACAGGCGCTTACAACTACAGCATGGCAAGCAACTATAACCGCGTACCGCGTCCGCCCGTCATAATGCTTGACAGCGAACAGGATTATGTAGCCGTTCGCCGCGAGACCTATGAAGATGTCTGCGCGTTGGATAAATAACAAGCAAAGGCGAGATGTTAAACAGCTGGCATCCCGCCTTTTATTTAGGGTTTTGTAAACTTTTCCTTGACTTTTCTCGTACTTATGGTATAATATAATTTGCGCTGTAGCCTACAGCGTTGCGGATCAGGCTAACGCCCCGCCTCGGTATTCCGACCGTGTAAAAATACGGAAATTTGTGGATCAAGCAATTAGCTCCACCTCGGACGGCCTCGCCGTGTAAAATTTAGAGGTCAAAAACAAGTAATAAGATATTGAACCTTTTTCACTATTCACTATTACTTATTACTTCGTATATGCGGATGTGGCGGAATAGGCAGACGCGCTAGATTCAGGTTCTAGTGAGAGCAATCTCATGTGGGTTCAAGTCCCTTCATCCGCACCAAAACGAAAATCCTGTCGATTATTGTCGGCAGGATTTTCGTTTTGTATTATTCATTTTTCATTATTAAGTATTCATCATTCATTTAAACGGATTTTCGTAATGAATATTGAATAATGAAATCGCTTCGCTGATGAATAATGAATAATTGAGGTGTCGGCTTTGCCGACGAATTATAACGATATGTAGGTATTCGAACACATAGGCAAAAAAACAAGTGCCTCGATACGCA
>JAFPCJ010000056.1 GCA_017423885.1 Clostridia bacterium
ACGTGTGATAAATGCAGACAGTCCGCCGACCGCAAGCGGTATCAGCAGACTGACTATAAGTTTTTTCCAATCAAGCTTGAATATCATAGTCCTTCTCCTCAAATGAGTATTTATACTATGGTATTTTATGCGGCGGAAAACGTAATTATGCTTTTTTTACGGGTACATCCGTAAGCGAGGAAATAAAACTTATCCATTGCTCGACCGTTTAATTTTCGGGAAAGGTCAACTCACTTAAAGGATATTCTTTGTCAAGCCTTTCGGCTTTTGATGCGCCTAACGGATGGTAAGGCTAAATATTTATCTCCTTGACGTTTTTGAGTGAATTTGCAAGCGAGGCAATACCTGAAAAATGCTCATTCCGATCATTAAGCGTTGGAATTATGGGACAGCGCAGAATGATATCGGCGTCCATACTGTCAAGCATTTTGAGGTTTTCAAGTATAAGCTCATTTGTAACCCCTGTAAACTTGCGGTGCAACAGGGGATCGGTCTCCTTGTAATCAAATAAAAATATATCAACAAACTCTGATATCTCGCGATACTGCTCAGGTCTTGCAAATCCGCAGGTTTCGATGCAGGTATGAAGTCCTTGTTTCTTTGCTTCTTTAAGAAGCTCAAGCGTAAACTCAAATTGAAGCATCGGCTCACCGCCCGAAAGAGTGATGCCGCCGCCCGAATTATCGTAAAACACCTTGTCCTTCATTACTTCCTCGATAACCTCTTGCACCGTTTGCTCCTTGCCTGCAAGCTCGAGAGAATCAGCATAGCAAACACCACAGCACTCTCCGCAGGCAACACAGCCCTTACGGTTGTACAAATGCAACATCTTATCATCATCAAAGGTATGACATCCGTTCGGACAAAGCCTTGCACATTCCTTACAGCCGATACATTTGTTACTGTCAAATAAAACCTCGGCATGAGCCGATTTCGATTCGGGATTGTGACACCAAAGACAGCTCAAGGGACAACCCTTTAAAAAGACAGTAGTCCTGATACCGGGACCGTCATTTACCGAAAATTTCTGTATATTAAAAACTGTACCCATTTTTTCACTTCCAAATACTAAATACAACTCAAGTATAACCTGCAAAAATCGCTCTGTCAACTGAATAAATAATAAAAAAAGTGTAAAAAATGATTTATATTTGTAAGGATATGATATTTTATTGTGAAAATCTTGACAACTATACTTTTATTGTGATAAAATTATTTTCAAACTAAAAAAGAAAGGGAATAGAAATGGAAAAGTATTTAGTTTTATTCACCTTCATTGGAGCTTTGGTTGCGCTGATTTACGCGATATTTACTGCGCGTAAGGTACTCAATTTCTCCGAGGGCACCGAGCAGATGAAGAAGATTTCGCGATCTATAAGAGAGGGCGCGAATGCTTATCTTAAAAGACAGTATGTAGTCGTAGCAGTATTTTTTGCTGTGATGTTTGTGATCTTGACGGTAATGGCGATAGCAGGTCTTTTGACCTTCTTTGTGCCCTTTGCCTTTGTTACAGGCGGATTTTTCTCGGCGCTTTCAGGCTTTGTAGGCATGAAGATAGCCACCGCCGCAAACTCAAGAACCGCCAATGCCTGCCGCGAGGGACTTAACCGCGGTCTGCGCGTTGCCTTTTCTGCAGGCTCGGTCATGGGCTTTACCGTTGTAGGACTCGGACTTTTGGACATCTCCATTTGGTTCTTCCTGCTTAACAATGTTTTCAAGCTTTCTCCCTCTGAGATCTCGGGCGCTATGCTTACCTTTGGAATGGGCGCTTCCTCTATGGCTCTTTTTGCAAGAGTCGGCGGCGGTATATTCACAAAGGCGGCAGACGTAGGTGCTGACCTTGTAGGTAAGGTAGAGGCAGGAATTCCCGAGGATGATCCGCGTAATCCCGCAGTTATAGCCGATAATGTAGGCGATAACGTAGGTGATGTGGCAGGTATGGGAGCTGACCTTTACGAATCTTATGTAGGCTCGGTTATATCGGCATCCGCGCTTGGTGTAGCCGCTTTCTCGGTAAACGAAAAAATTAATGACATTAATGCAATGGCTGTTCCCATGCTTATTGCGGCGGTTGGAATAATCTGTTCTGTGCTTGGCACCTTCCTTGTAAGAACCAAGGAAAATGCAACTCAAAAAACACTTTTACGCTCGCTTAGCCGCGGAACAAATTTCAGCGCGATCATTATTGCGGTTGCGGCTTTCCCGATAGTTTGGTTCTGCCTTGGCGGCGCTAAATCCATCGGTCTTTACTTCGCAATACTCGCAGGTCTTATTTCGGGCGTGCTTATCGGACAGTCTACAGAGTATTTCACCTCGGATACCTATAAGCCTACACGCCATCTTGCAAGCAAATCCGAAACAGGCTCGGCTACAGTAATCATCGGAGGACTCGGTCTTGGTATGCTTTCAACTGCGCTTCCCGTGATAATAGTTGCGGCGTGTATTCTTGTGGCTTACTTTGCCGCAGGCGGCGCAAAGAGCGGAGCACTCGGTCTTTACGGTATTGCTCTTTCTGCAGTTGGTATGCTTTCTACCCTTGGTATAACACTTGCTACAGATGCTTACGGTCCTGTTGCCGATAACGCGGGCGGAATAGCCGAAATGTCAGGACTTGAGCCTGAAGTTCGTCAGCGTACAGATGCTCTTGATTCTCTCGGTAATACTACAGCCGCCACAGGTAAGGGCTTTGCAATAGGCTCCGCCGCTCTTACAGCACTTGCTTTAATGGCTTCCTACGTTAATAAGGTAGGCGATGTTGCAAAGAGTGCGGGAATTAAAGTTGACCTCAACTTTAACCTTACCGATCCTACCGTTCTTGTCGGTTTGTTCATAGGCGCTTGCCTGCCCTTTATCTTTGCTGCTCTTACAATGGAATCGGTCGGCAAGGCGGCACAGTCGATCGTTGTTGAGGTACGCCGTCAGTTCCGCGAGATAACAGGTCTTATGGACGGTAAGGCGGAGGCTGATTATGCTTCCTGCGTAGGTCTTTGTACAAAGGCAAGTCTTAAGGAAATGGTATTGCCTACTATAGTTGCAATAGTGGCTCCTATCGTTACAGGTATGATACTTGGATATCATGGCGTTGTAGGAATGCTTGCAGGAGCTACTGCAAGCGGATTCCTGCTTGCAATATTCATGTCTAATTCGGGTGGCGCATGGGATAATGCTAAAAAGTATATCGAAAGCGGAGCACATGGCGGTAAAGGTAGCAAACAGCATAAGGGCGCCGTTGTAGGTGATACCGTAGGCGATCCCTTCAAGGATACTGCAGGACCTTCAATAAACATTCTTATCAAGCTTTTGTCAATGGTCTCCATTGTTTTTGCGGCTTTGGTAGTCCGTTACAGCATTTTCTGATAAATTAATACAGTATCAATGGGAGAGACTGCTTCTTGGCGAGCGGTCTCTCTTTTTTGCATAACTCGCTATTTTGCAGATTTTAATAGATTAATTTCCTTGACTTTTCTATTGATGTTTACTATATTTATAGCAGAATGAAGCGAGGTGTTTTGTAATGACACTTTTCGAATATAATGCAAGTATTCTGCCTGAGATAACGCTTATCGGATCGGACAGCCGCGAGGTGCCGCACCGCAATGTGAGCAGAACTTCAGAGGACTATATATATTATCTTGTTACAGAGGGCGAAATGTTCTTTTGTGAGGACGGTGTTGAATACCGTCTTACAAAGGGTGATTGCTTTTTATTTGAGCCTAACAAGCATCATTACGGCTTGTGCGATTCGGTATACAGCATATATTTTATTCATTTTAAGCATCCTGATATTAAGATGTTGCAAGGTGAGGCGAAGCGGGGTGGGCTGATACTTCCCAAACTTATCAGTTCCCAAGGGAATGTAATTTTTAATGAGGCTGTGGCATTAATTCAAAAAGCTATCCGTCGCAATTACATACCGCTTGAAAATTACAAAACTCTCTGCGCGTGCG
>JAFPCJ010000057.1 GCA_017423885.1 Clostridia bacterium
AGCCTTGCAAAGTTGCTTTTAAAGCACGGCTTTTGCGTGACCTCGGTTTTTGCCGATACCTTTACAGGTGAAGAGCAAAAGGATTTTGAAGAATTGAAGGCTATTGCACCCGAACTTGTTATCTATCCTACGGTCAACCATAATATGCGTGTGGTAGAGCGGAAAACGGATGAAAAGACGGTGGCAATAGGACAAAAGGCGGCATATTTTTGCGGAACCGATCATTTTGTCAATATAGTTGAAAACGGCGGATTTTTAGGCTTTGACGGTATTTTGAGGTTGTGTGCGTTATTGAATGATGCTTATGATAACCACAAGGATGCTAAAGCACTTATACAGATAAAGGGAATGGGGTGCGGATGTTGTCAGTAAAGCAAACTGCAAAAATTATTTCTACCTATACGGGCGATACCTCGGGTGTATGCTCGGCGCTTTTTGAGCTTGGCGGCATGACCGTAATGCATGACCCTTCGGGCTGTAATTCTACCTATAACACCCATGATGAGCCGCGCTGGTACGATAGTGACAGTCTTGTATTTATCTCGGCACTTACCGAAGCAGAGGCTATAATGGGGGATGACGATAAGCTTTTCCGCGATACCCTTGAAGCGGCAAGCGAGCTTAAGCCTGAATTTATAGCACTTGCAGGCTCTCCGATACCCTCGCTTATAGGTACCGACCTTGATGCTGTTGCTTACCGCCTTGAGCAGGAATTGGGTATTGTGTCCTTCGGCTTTGCTACCGACGGTATGCATTCCTACGTTTCGGGCGCTTCTATGGCTTTTTCCGCCTTGGCAAGGCGTATAAGTAAGCCTTGCGAAAAGAGCGAGAGACTTTCGGTCAATATTCTCGGCGTTACGCCGCTTGACTTTTCGGTCACGGGGAATGTGGATGACATGAAGCGCGCGTTGGAGCAAAACGGTATCAGTATTAACGGATGCTGGGCAATGGGCGGCGATATTTCGGATATTGAAAACGCCGCGGCGGCGCATGTTAATCTGGTTGTATCGTCCTGCGGACTTGAGGCGGCAAGAATACTTGAAAACAGATTCGGAATCCCTTTTGTGGTGGGCACTCCTTGCGGCGGCTTTACCGAGAGAGTAATAGAGTCTGTCAAAAATGCCGCGGTCACGCTTAAAAGCGAGATATTATGCGTGCCAAAGGGCGGTAAAACAGTTATAATAGGGGAGAGCGTTACTGCCTGCTCGCTTGCTTGTGCACTTGAAGCAGAGGGCATAGGCGCAAGGGTGATAAGCGCAGTTGATACCGATGCTTTACTTTTGGGAGAAACTTGCGTAAACGCAGTAGACGAGGATGAGATAATACCGCTTTTAAGCGAAGCCGACTGTGTCATAGCCGACCCACTGTACCGTCCTATCGTACCTAATGGGGCGAAATTCGTTTCACTGCCGCATGAGGCTTTTTCGGGACGAATCTACCGCCGCGATATACCAAAACTTGTGAATGGTATTGAAGAAATTATAAAGGAGCTTTAACAATGAAAACAGCGATTAAATTAATAAGTTTATTTTTGGCATTGGCAATGGTTTTGTCCCTTGCCGCATGCGGTAAGCAGAATACTTCGTCTGACGGCGATGTGGCGTCAGATACCGTTACCGTAACCGACCATGTAGGAAATGAAGTTACAGTAAAGAAAAATGCCAAGCGTATAGTGGTTTGCGATATATATCCTTTGCCGAGCGTGCTTTCGGTGTTCTTTGATTCGGCAGAGCGCATCGTGGGTATGGCGGGACCGAGCATGACTGCCGCCAAAAACGGACTTCTTTCAGAGCTTTATCCCGAGATACTCGATGCCAAGACCGATTTTATCAACGGTACAAGCATCAACGTTGAGGAGATAATGAAGCTTCGTCCTGATGTTGTTTTCTATAGCGCAGGAACTGCACAGATAGGCGAGCAGCTTAAAAACGCAGGTATACCTGCCATTGCGATATCGGCAGGTAAATGGCAGTATGATGCCATTGAGACGCTTAATAATTGGATAAGCCTTTTATCGCAGATATTCCCCGAAAATGACCGTACCGAAGCGGTAGAAAAGTACAGCAAGGAAATCTATGACCGCGTACAAAACAAGGTAAAGGATATCCCTGAAAATGAGCGCGAAAAGGTATTTTTCCTCTTCCAATATTCCGAAAGCAGTATTACTACCTCGGGCAAGCTGTTTTTCGGTCAATGGTGGGCAGAGGCAATAGGCGCTGTTAATGTAGGCAGAGTGCTTGAGACCGATAATTCAACCGCCGTTAATATCGAGCAGATATACGGCTGGAATCCCGAGCATATTCTTATCACCAATTTCAATTCCGCCCAGCCGGATGACCTTTACAAAAACACTATAGGAAATTACGATTGGAGCGCGGTATCGGCAGTTAAGAATAAAAAGGTATATAAAATGCCGCTCGGTATCTACAGAAGCTATACCTGCGGCGCAGATACTCCCGTAACACTTTTGTGGCTTGCAAAAACGGTATACCCCGAGCTTTTTGCTGATGTTGATATAACCGCAGAGACAAAGCAATATTACGAAAAGGCATTTGGAATTACACTTACCGATGCACAAGCACAAAGTATTTTTGCGCCCACTTCCGATGCATCGGCGTTTTAAGGTGAGCAGAAATGGGACTTAATGAAACGGTATCAGCCGAGCGCGTTCATATAGCGTTCTTCGGACTGCGAAACGCAGGAAAATCAAGCCTTGTAAATGCCGTGACGGGGCAGAATTTAGCGGTGGTTTCCGATGTTTTGGGAACCACTACAGACCCTGTTAAAAAAGCTATGGAGCTTTTGCCGATAGGTCCGGTTGTTATAATCGATACCCCCGGCTTTGATGATGAGGGGAAGCTTGGTCTTCTTCGTGTTGAAAAAACGAGACAGGTGCTGACAAAAAGTGACGTTGCGGTGATAGTTCATGATGCAACCAAGCCTTTTTCCGAGACTGAAAGGGAGTTTATAGCTCTTATCGAGCAGAAAAAAATTCCCTGTTTGATAGCGTTTAATAAGGCTGACCTGCTTGTGGAAAGGAAAGGTCTTTCTCAAAACGAAATATATGTAAGCGCTTCGAGCGGTGAGAATATACATGAGCTAAAAGAAAAAATTGCCGCATTTGCTAAAAAAGAGGGCGTGGAAAAAAGAGTTGTAGGCGATATATTAAAGGCGGGCGATACCGTTGTTATGGTCATGCCGATAGATGCCGCCGCGCCAAAGGGCAGAATTATTCTCCCCCAACAGCAGACACTTCGCGATATACTTGACTCTAATTGTAGGGCTGTTTGCTGTAAGGATACAGAGCTTGAAAGCACACTTAATTCCTTGCGCGTGCCGCCTGCACTTGTGATAACCGATTCGCAAGTGTTTGGCAAGGTGTCCAAGGTGTTGCCCGAAAGCGTGCCGCTGACCTCTTTTTCAATACTTTTTGCGCGCTATAAGGGAGACCTTGCAACGCTTACAAGAGGCGCCAAAGCCTTGTCAACGCTAAAGGACGGCGACAGAGTGTTAATTTCAGAGGGCTGTACTCATCACCGCCAATGCGGAGATATAGGAAGCGTGAAAATTCCTGCGTGGATACGTGCTTTTTCAAAATCCGAGCCGCAGTTTGAGTTTACTTCGGGCTCAGAATTCCCTGCCGATTTGTCAAATTACCGCCTTATAGTGCATTGCGGCGGCTGTATGCTTAATGAACGAGAAATGCAAAGCCGTATTTCGGGCGCATCATCACAGACCGTTCCGATAGTAAACTACGGTGTCGCTATAGCACATATGAACGGAATTCTTCGCAGAAGCCTTGCGCCCTTCCCCGAAATACTTAAAATTCTTGATGAACAGTAAGCGGTTTTACAATTGATAAAATATTGCTGTTATGGTATAATTGTCGGGTAAAAAACTGCAAGAGGAGAAGGGTATGCGTTCACATGCTTTAAATGAATGGACAAGTGATGATATCGTTGTTATAAACGATGAAAGGTTTGACCTTGATAGCCTCATACTTGCTCATAAAAATTCCAATGATCCAAACATAAAGGCTACGCTTCAGCGTTCTAATACTTTAGAGCGAAAAAAAAACGAGGCGTATATGCATTC
>JAFPCJ010000058.1 GCA_017423885.1 Clostridia bacterium
AATACATCTGCATCACTTTCAGGCTCTCCCTTCGCAAAACGCAGGGCACGGCAATGCAGAACAGTAGCCCTTTCGGCAGAATTTGATGCTGTAACGGTATAGCCTTCGTCATCCGCCGTAACACAGGTGACTACATTGCTTGAGCAACGCTTAAACTGATAGAAGCCCGACTTCGGCATACAATAATAATCTATCACAGACCAGCCGAGGGATGCAGGCCAGCAATCGTTGAACATCCAGAATACAAGTCCGTTACAAAAGCCGATATTACGGCGCAGGATTTCCAAAACGACTCTGTACCACTCAAACTGCATATATCTGTACTTGAAAAGGCGCTCTTCGCTATCAGCAGGGGCGCCTAACATTTTAAGCGCAAAAATGGTAAGATAATCAAAAACCTCATGCTCAAGCCAAGGATTATTTTTGGTATGGTAGCGCAGCATATTCTGCTCGGGGTCGTCAAGGTCGGCTTCACTCATAAACCGCAAAGCACTGCTTGTGCCAACAGCGCCGAAAACCGGCTCCTCGGAAATAAATCGCGCTGTAAAGCCCAAAAGGTATTCCTTATAATCCTTACAATCGGTATTATAAAAATAATTGAACATACGGTCGATATAATTTGTATTATGAGTGGTTCCGCTTGTAAGAGAAGCATAGGTCTTTCCGCCAAACGGACTCGACGGCAGGAATACGCGGCTTCGGTCAAGACGGTAAAGCACGGGGGCTATTGCGCCAACAGTTGCCTTTCTGCCTCGGTATTCGGGCATATCCTCGCTCGCCTCGGTGGCGTTTTCATTATCGCCGTTCCAGAAAGCCAAGCATGGATGATTACGCAGATATCTTGCGGCAAACTCGGCTTCCTTTCTTTGAAGCTCTATAAACCACTCCTCGTTTTCGGGATAGGTTCCGCACGCCATAAGAAAATCCTGCATAACAAGTATTCCCGCGCGGTCACAGCACTCATAAAAATACTTGTCTTCAAATATTCCGCCGCCCCATACGCGAAGCATGTTAAGACCCATTTTTTCTGCAAGGGAGATAAGCTTATCGTATTTTTCATGGGTTTCGGCACTCGGGAAAGGCTCGCTTGGCACCCAATTTGCGCCACAGCAAAGTATACGCTTGCCGTTAACTATAAGCTGAAAACCGCTGTATTCTTCATTGCGGTCAAAAATCTGTCCAATCTCACCTGCCTGCAGGCGTTTTGCGCGCTCATAGTATTCGCTCCCCACCTTATCGGGAAGCTGAAGTATCTTAAGTGTGCGGATGCCGAATGTCTCGGTATAAACATTCTCGTTTACCGTAACACACAAGGTATAAAGCGGCTGCTTGCCGTAACCCAAGGGATACCACAGTTCAGGCTCGGCAATATCAAATCTGCGGACAGCCATTGGCTCCTTGCAGAAAAACTCGGCTTTATTTACGATATCACCGTCAGGTGAGATTATATCGACCGTGACGCAAGCGCCCTCAGTATAGTTGACAAACTCAAGCTCAAGATAAAGCTGTGCGCTGTACTTATCAAGATTTTCGGTATAGATATAAGCCGAAGAAGCATGCATATCATTACCGTAGCTTATATAAACAGGACGGTATATACCGCAGGTGACAAAGCGGTCTACCCAATCCCAACCATAGGTGCATTGAATTCGGCGGGTATGCAGACGCTCGGTAGTAAATGCACCCTCAAGCGCTTCTCTGCCTTCAACCTCTTTTACAGGAGAGCGGAAGCGCACCTCAAGCTTATTGTCACGCTCACGTAAAAGTCCGCTTACATCAAACGAATACGGAATAAACATATCCTGCGCAGAGCCGATACATTTACCGTTCAGGTACACGTCACAATATGTATCTAAACCTTCGAAAACAATGCTTGCTTTTTCTTCGGTTTTAGCATCAAAACAGCAACTATAGGTAAAGTCCTCATTTTCTATCCAAAGATACTGCTTATTATTATCCCTATAAAACAGGTCCTTTATAATTCCTGCGGCGGCAAGATCGGTATGCACGCATCCGGGAACGCTTGCATCTATCGTCCCTATTTTTTCATTACTCAAGACCCAATTACATTCGAGAAACTGTTTTTTCATTAATTTCAAACCCCAAAATCACTTATCATTGTAATAGTATTTACTGAACAGATAGATCGGTACAGCCGACCAACCGTGGCAAAGGCTTCCCGCCTTTTCAAAATCATCAGCGCCGAGATCAGTCTCCCAAAAGGTCTGACAGCCGCGCTCAAGCATCATTCCCCATATTCTCTCAATTTCGGAAAGAACATAAGGCTTGTATGCTTCATCAAATGCAAGCAACGCTTCATATACATATATCGACATCGAAAGCGAGCACGGTATCAGCTCGTTTTTCTTTATGCATTCGGCAACGCTTCTGCGCTTTTCCTCAGGTGTTATGCCCGTATAGAGCATAAGTCCCTGCGTTAAGATATGCTGCGGCTGTGCTTCGGCAATGGTTCTGTAGCATCCGTTAGCTTCATCCCAGAATACGGCATTTACAGCATCCGCCAAGCCTTCTGCCTTGGCGATATAATTCTCGGCTTCGGCTTCATGCCCTAACAATTTGCATATCTTGGCAAAGCACTTAAATGCATCGTATACAAACGCATTAAGCGGGCTATCAAAATCACCGCTATATTTCTGCTCGCCCATATCGTCAAGACCGTCACGCCATTCATAGAAGTTCCAATATTCGCTTCCCTTATAAAGCGGCACAAGACCGTTTTCGGCTATTCTCGAAGCAAAGCCCTCTACTATGCGCTCAAGCACGGGAAATACCTCTTTTGCAAGCGAAAAATCAGAGGTATATTCGGTATACTCAAGTACCTCGCGAACATAAACGGCTGTAAAGGACGGTATATCGACCGCAACCTTTCCGGGAGGGCAAAGCTCAAGCAAAGAATCTTCACGCAAAGAGCGCGCCATAAGCGAAAGCGATGCAGCAGGGAATTTATATTCCGAAAAAGCGTAATAGCCGCACAATATCTGAACGCGCCCATCCATAGCATAAAGCGACTGCTCACGCCACGGACAATCCTCATAATGCTCATGCATACAAAGCTCAAGCGTATTACAGCCCACATCGTAAATGCGCTCATGTAATTCATTTCCATAGCCTGAAGCGTTAAGCTCGAGCGGATAATGCTGTTTTCTTATTCCCGCATATTCAATCTCACCCTTGCGCGAATAGATATGGAGACTTAAATACCGCAGTCCAAGTCTGCAAAGCGGATAAAAGAAGTGATTTTCGCCTGCATGAGCAATATAGCTAAAGCTAAAATTACGTCCGCCGACATAAGTTCTTACCCTGCCGTCATCCAAATGCTCACCAAAGCCTATGAGTACAAGCGTACCTGCGGGGAGCGTAAGCGACATATCAAGCAGACCTGCACACTCATCGCAGTCAAACAAAAGATACGCGCCGTCACATTCCTCGGCTATATCCCATGAAAGTGCACCGTTTTTATTTGAGATAATATCGGTATGCTTTATTTCGGAATTAAGCATGCGAATTGCCTTGGGCGCTGTGCTGTCGGTATCGGAAAAAATGCCTTGAGCCACTAATTTTCCCGAGACTGTTTCTTCCGTTATAAGCTTCTTTATGGGACGCGGATACAAAGCCTTGCTCTTTTCTGCCAAGACCGAAGCTTTAAATTCACCGATATTGGCAGTTGCATCAAAGTCAAGATTAAAGCAAAGCTGAATAGTGATCTTTTCTCCAAGTCCTCTGACTCTCGCATCGTGCGCTGAAAGACAATCGGTATCGCTTACCGCAAGGCAGTTGTCGTTGTTATCAAAAATCGAAAAAATAACGCCCGGAATAAGCTTTTTTCGGGTGGAAAAATCATCACCGCAAACATAATGCCAAATGGAAAGCTCGTTTTCTCCATCCTTTATAAATGCAGAAATATCAAGGGTATCATATACCTGATAATCCTCATAGCCATCGTACTGACCGCCGTCAACATACTCGCCGTTTATGTATACTGCATATTGAGTATGCGCGCTTATATAAAGCCTCGCGCCCTCGCTTTTTGAGGCAACAAAGCTTTTTTTATACCAAAAGGCTTTATCAATTATGTCGCCCTCAAAATCGCACATTATCCATTTAGCATTTTCAAAAACCATGTTTTTTCTCCTTAACCGATGTTAGCATCCTTATAGTAAAAAGCACCTATGTACAAATGTCCCGTAGTACGAATACCGTTATAATCATACTCTGCACACTGCTCATAATACTTTCCGAGACGAAGCATCGGAGAATTCCAGCAGGGAATAAAGCGCTTTACATCAAGTCTTGTTCCTGCGGTTTTCCATTCCCCTTGAAGCACCGGATTTACATTATAAAGATTGCGGTCGGTAATATTTTCCTTTTCGGGAAGCGCCGGCATATTATGCCATACATTGTCCGAAAAAGTGAACTCACCGTTATACTCAAAGAAATTCCAATTATCGTCATTTTTTGAAAAGAATATATTATTTGCAACCGTAGCATCGCGCACAACGCCCGTAGTACCGTAATCCGAGACCTGTAAAAGCTTAAAGCGGTTTTCCCTCTCGGTATATACGGTATTATTGAGGATATACACGTCCTTCATGGCACCTGTAAAATTCAGTATTGCCGTATCAGTCTTTGTAGCATCGTTTATGCTCAAATTATTACGGACAATATTGTTGCAATGAGAATTTGCATCAGGACAGGTAATGTTGCAAATGAGCATAAAGCCGCCTGCGTTATCGTGGCTGTAATTATACTGCACTATAGTATTTCTGCTGCAGTTATCTATATCGAAGCCTTCACCGTCTCCGCCGAATTCAAGTCCTGTATACGCCACCTCGTTATACTGAATAAGCGCACCGTCACAGCACATAGACCAAAGTCCTGCGTTGCAGTTACCGATACGCGAACGGCAGTTAGCATAATATACCTTGTTATGCTCTATAATAAGTCCCTCGCAACCGATGCCTATAATACCGTCACCGTATGCATGGTCAACGATATTATGACCGATATACGCATTTTTGTGAGGATACCAAGGGTCAAACATACCGTCAGCCTTATTGGTAGCCCAAGGGAATGAATTTTTAAAACGGTTAAACCACTGACCGCCAAGCCATATACCGGTTCGGTTTACGTTGACAACGGTATTATGCTCTATGCGAAGTCCCTCATACCATGTAGGTGCCTCGCGGTTGGTCTCGACCGAAATTCCTGCCGCCTTATGGTCCCAGGATGCAGACGGACGGTAGGTATGACCTAGAAAAATATTTATATCATTTTTTTCTACGGGGTTATCCGTCCAGACATCGTGAACATAGCAATCCGCCACAGTAACGCCGCGCGTAGCACCGTGCAGCATACTTACAAGCGCAATTCCGTATTTTCCCTTGGGGTTTGAAACCTCAAGACCGCGAACGGTTACATACTCGCCCGTAACGCGGACGGCATACTCCGATTCCTCGCCGTTTATAGCAGGCTTTTTGTTCTCACGACCGTAAAATGCTATCTCTATCGGAGCATACTGCTCGCCGCTGTCGGTTATATCAAGATGTCCTGAAAAGACACATCCCGCTTTTAAAAGCACCCTATCCCCTGCGTGGAGCTTAAGTTGATTTACACGCTCAAGGCTTTTAAATGCCTGCAAAGCATCAAGACCGCTGTTTTCATCGTTTCCGTTTAATGAATCAACAAAATATACAGACATAGACTTATTCTCCTGCACTTACTGAAGCTCAACCAAGCGCTCTACATACGGCTCATCGGTATTGATCATACGAATACGAGTCTTTTTATGGCGCTTTGCCGTCTCGCGGGCAAGATAGCGTCTGCCCTCGTTGCTTACATCATCAATGTAAAGGATATCGAACTGCTCAAGTTCCTCGCAGACCCTTGCGATTGCGCGAGGATAAACAAGCTCGTCTACAGTAAGGTTAGTATGTTGGGCAAACTCATGAGCCCCTACTACTACATCGCCTATGCGCTTTTCAAGCACGGTTATACTCAATACACCTATAAGGCATCCGCTCTTGCGGTTGCGCTCGCGAGCCGCCTCATCGTGAAGAATAAAGCGCTTATCTGCATCGGTGTCAGGGACTCGAAGCACATAGTCCGCATTGCCGTCGTATTCATTTTCGCACACTGCCACACTTCCCGAAGCAGAAAGGAATTTTTCAAGTGACTTTACTATATCGGCATCCTTGTTAACGCCGAGAACGGTTATTTCGCCCTTTTCAAAGGTCATATTATCAAAATAATTCATTACTCTCACCCCAAATTCAAGTCCTTAAGGAAAAATGCGCCAATATAATTGCGTCCGCTTACATCTATACCCGACATATCCTTCGGCGCACATTGCTCAAAATGCTTTCCGTTTCGTAAAAGCGGAGAAAACCACGTAGGTCTGAATACCGCCGCCTCTACCCTTGTAAGCGGAATGTTTTCTTCGAAAAACAGCACGGGATTTTCGGCATAAATATTCTTATCGGTAATATTATCTCGCTCAGGCAGCTTATGCATATTCCAGCAAATATTATGGTCAAAGGTAAGCTTGCCTGCCGCCTCAATATTATTGAAGTTATTATCATGCTCTGCGCAGAATAGGTTATTGGCAAAAAGCAGATCGCGCGCAGGACCTATCTCCATATAATCGCATATCTGCAACAGTCTGTAGCGATGCTTATGGGTGGTATAAACCGTATTGTTTATAAAATAAATATCACGCATGGGACCTGAAATATTAAACAAAGCATCATCCTTGCGGGTAGCATCGTTAACACTCAGATTATTACGTACTATATTATTATAAAGCGAGTCCTTGTTGTTACAGCCGTTACAAACAAGTATAAAGCCGCCTGCATTATCGTGACTGTAATTATATTGGAAAATATTATTGATATTGCACTGGTCGATATCAAAGGCTTCGCCGTCTCCGCCGAAATCTCTGCCTGTATATGCCACCTCGTTATACTGTACAAGTGCTCCTGTACAGTTCATGGTCCAGAGTGCAACATTGCTGTTACCGTTGCGCGACATACAGTTAGCATGGAAAACTCGGTTATGCTCCATAAGAAGGTTAACACAGCCTACCGCCACGATACCGTCACCGTGAGCATGGTCGACAAGGTTATGGGCTATATATATATCCTTATGCGGATACCAAGGGTCATCCATACCGTCTGCTCGGTTTGCCATCCATTTAAGGGTGTTTTTAAAGCGGTTATTCCATTGTCCGCCGAGCCAGATTCCCGTTCTGTTTATATTTTCAACGGTATTATGCTCAATACGAAGCTCCTCGTACCACGTAGGCTCCTCGCGGTTAGTCTCAATACTTATTCCGCCTGCCTCATGCGGCCAACTGTTCGGGCGCAGCTCACGCGGACCAAGATCGTTTATCGTCCAAACATCATGGATATAGCAATCCCTTACGGTAACTCCGCGTGTGGCTCCGTGCAAAGCACTTTTAAGCACAATGCCGTTTCTGCCCTTTTTATTGGATACTTCAATACCCGAAAGGGTTACATACTCACCTGTTATGAGAACAGAATACGGAGAGTTATCGTCAGTATGTATGGCAGGACGCTTCATGCCGTCTCCATAAAAGGAGATCTCGATACGGTCATACTCGCTACCATTTCCGTTTACCGTCAAATGATCGCAGAACACACAGTCGTTCTTGAGCAGTACCTTATCTCCTGCCGAAAGTGTCAGCTTCTCAAGCACCGAAAGATCTTTAAAGGGGTGCTCGGGGGTAAGACCGTCAAAGCCGTTATCACCTAGTATTGAATCAAAAAAGTAAGTAGCCATTTTTTACGCTCCTAACCTACAATTCCTGAATTTTCTACACTATCAACAAAGTATCTTTGCATGACAAGGAAAAGAATCAGCAAGGGCAAAAGTATCAGCAGAACTGCTGTTCCTTTAAATGCCGCCTG
>JAFPCJ010000059.1 GCA_017423885.1 Clostridia bacterium
TCGCAGTATGAGCATCTGCCTATGCCGCCGCGTGCCGCTTGGGAGTGGGTAGAGGCTTACGGACCTATAAACAATGCCGACCCCGAAAAGATAATGAGTAAAGATTGGGATGTTGCCAATGCTGAGGTACAGGAGAGAATAGAGGAAATGGTAGGCGAGGAGTGGCTTGAAAACTTCCTTGTACGTACCAAAAAAGATATTGCTTTGGTTCCTGCAGAGGAGGTCATCCATAAGGGAACAGGCTGGGGTGCTCTTGAAAAGCTTCAGCGTGAATTCAAAAAGCAGGTTCCAATGGAGTCTCACCTTGATTTCGGTGAGATAGGCGAGGATCAGAAGTTTTGGCAGTGTCTTATGGAAAAGGGCTATTGCGAGACTCCCGATCCAAAAGACGTCCCTGTTTCCTATATGATATCCAAGGATTGGAAAAAGCGTCTTATAAAGGCTGTATCAGGTGTTGACAGCGAGAATTGGTATGCTCATTATTTGCTTGGTACCATCTATGTTTACGAGATGGAATACGAGAGTGCGCTTGCTATGTACCGCAAGTCGGTGGCTTTGCAGGAGAGCTGTTGGGGCTATTACGGTATGGCTATTGCTTACTACTTCCTTAAAGAAGATGCTTCTGCTATTGCAGCCATTGAAAAATCGCTTTCATTTAACCGCAATGATATTACGCTTGCACGTGATTACTGCAAGATGATGAGTGCATTGGGTCAGCATGAGAAGATTAAGGAGGCTTATGAGTCGCTTGCAGACGATGTAAAAACCGATCCGAAATTACGCTATTTCTATGCTAATGCACTTTGCCGTTGCGATGATATTGAGGGCGCTGAGGCTATCATTTATGAGGGTGACGGTCTGCAAATACCCGATATGCGCGAGGGAGAGGAGTCGCTTACCGATCTTTGGTTTGCTATCGAGCGTAAAAAGGCAGAGCGCGAGGGCAAGGAATTTGACGCCGCTCATGCAAAACCGCCTGCATTCCTCGATTTCCGTATGACGGTTGCAAAGGAATAAGTGACTACGGAGAGGAAAAATATGATAATACATATTGAAGAAAGCGGACTTTATTTTGATATTCTGGCAGTTGAGGGGGAGCCGCTGAAATTACTTAATTTCTCGACTGACCCTCTGCCTGAGGATTTTGATACAAATGATAACAGCCGCCGTTTGCTTGTAGAAGCCCATCTTTCGGGCGGAAACCTTAAAGCACATCACGCAAGAAAGCATAACGGCTCCTCGCTCTCTCACCGCCTTCGCTTCCGTTCCTACTCTATCCTTGATGAGGCGGACGGCAGGCTTTTACAGGTCGTTCAGGAGTGCGACGGTATATTTGTTGAATGCTTTTATAAATTCTACCATGACCTTCCTGTAGTAAGGTGTAGCAGTAGTATTACTAACCGATCCGACAGTGAAATCACGCTTGAATACATATCAAGCTTTTTCCTGTATGCTCTGCCGCTTGAGGATTGGGAGAATAAGGCTGAAGTCTATATTCCGCATAATTCATGGACTACTGAATGTAATTGGGTGCGTCATCCTATACGCGACCTCGGTCTTTTCTCGGGCGGAGATTTTTCGCTCAAGCGCATAGGATGTGAGAATGTAGGCTCATGGAGTACGGTGGAATACCTGCCGATGGGTATGCTGCGTGACTCCTCGCAGAATATCACTTGGCTTTGGCAGATAGAGCATAACGGCTCATGGGAATGGGAGATAGGAGATTTTGAGCGAAAGCTTTATCTCGGTCTTTTCGGACCTACCTCAGAGCAGGGTGACTTTTATAAGGTAATAGCTCCGGGTGAAAGCTTTGTAAGTGTTCCTGCCGCGGTCTGTGCTGTTCGCGGCGATGAGGAAAAGGCGGTACAGCAGTTGACTCGCTACCGCCGTCTTATCCGACGTTTTGACCGTGATAACATTGAGCTTCCCGTAATTTATAATGACTTTATAGCGCTTGGCTCAAGTCCCTCTACCGAAAAGGATCTCCCGCTTATTGATGCTGCCGCAGAGCTTGAGTGCGAGGTGTTCTGCATCGATGCAGGCTGGTACGATACAGGCGATTGGTGGGATAAGGTGGGAGAGTGGCAGGTATGCCGAGAGCGCTTCCCCAACGGACTTCGCGAGGTCACGGCTTATATCGAGAAAAAGGGAATGATACCGGGCATCTGGCTTGAGCCCGAGGTAATGGGCATTGCATGTCCTACAGCCAAGGATCTGCCTGATGATTGGTTCTTCTGCCGCAGAGGTAAGCGCGTTATAGATAACGGACGCCATCTGCTTGATTTCCGTAATCCGCAGGTGCGCGAGTACATCAATAATATAATTGACGGTCTTATCCGCGATTATCATATCGGTTACTTCAAGCTTGATTACAATGTGGATGCAGGCGTTGGAACAGAGGTTGATGCCGATAGCTTCGGTGACGGTCTGCTTGGGCATAACCGTGCCCTGCTTGAATGGGCAAGAGCGCTGTTTGAGCGTCATCCCGATATAATTGTCGAATCCTGTGCCAGCGGCGGTTGCCGAATGGATTACGGCATGCTTTCGGTATTTAGTATGCAGTCGGTCTCAGATCAGAGCGATTACCGAAAGGTGGCACGCATAATCTCCATGAGCGCTACTGCTATCACTCCCGAGCAGGCAGGAATATGGAGCGCTCCGAAGGATCCCGAGGATACCGAGCTTGCTGCGTTCCACATGATAAACACCATGCTTGCGCGTGTTCATCAGAGCGGTCATATCGATACTGTTTCTCAGCAGAGCTTCGAGCTTTTGAAGGAAGGTATCGCCGTTTATAAGCAGGATATAAGAAAGCACCTTGCAGATTCTCTTCCCATCTGGCCTATTGGCTTTTCAAGGTCTGATTCCAAGGAGTTTTGCTACGGTCTCGTAAACGAGCAGGCTAAATGCGGCTATCTTGCCGTATGGCATCTTGACGGCGAGCCCTGCGTAACTGCAGAGCTTTCGCGTTACGGCGTGGCAAGCGTCGAGCCGCTTTATCCGAAGGCGCTGTCCTTTGATTATAAATATGAGGACGGTACGCTTACCGTCAATTTCCCTGCAAACTTTACTGCACGTTTATTTAAGCTTGAACTTGAATAAATATGTCGTAAAAAGTCAGGCTATAATATGCTATAAAAAACACGCCGCCGAGAAATCATCTCGACGGCGTGTGTGCTTATCAATTATTAATTATTGAACAACTTCGCTTGATTCAGCAACAGGCTCGGTCGCATCGGTAACAGATGCATCGCTTACCTTTTTGCCTAGCAAGGAGGGAAGCTCCATTCCTGCCATTGCAAATACCTCATCGAGCGGGGGAACAGACTTCATCATTCCCGAAATAAAGTTTGCAGTAGAGGTCTTGCCGTCACCGTTCTGACCGCCGTCCCATACTGTGACCTTATCGATCTTGATATTCTTAACGGCATCTACCTGAACGCGCATGAGATCCTCTAACTTATCTGCGATGAGCAACTTGAGTGCGGCTTCGGCATCTCCGCCTGCGGATCTAACTATCTCTGCAAAACCGGCTGCTTGCTTTTTGAGTATCTCCTCAACACCTCGCGCCTCGGCTTCCATACGTGCATAGATAGCGTCGGCTTCACCCTGCGCCTTGCGACGGATCTGTTCGGCTTCTGCTTCTGCTTCAAGCTCTAATTCGCGCTTCTTGGCTTCAGCGCGAACAATGATATCGGCTTCAAGTGTTGCCTGCTCCTTGGCACGTCTTGCTTCTTCAGCCGCCTGCTCTGCCGCATAGGATTCCTCAAGTGCCTTTGCGGCTTGGATCTTTTCGGCGGTGGTTGCGATCTTGAGTGCTTCGGCCTCCTTTTCTTTGAGGGCAGCTTCAGACATGGCTATCTTCATCTTGGCTTCGTTTTCACCCTGAATGGCCACAGAATCAGCCTCGGAAACCTTGATGCGCTGATCCATTTTGGCGTTTGCTTCACCGATAGAACCGTCTCTGTCCTGCTCGGCAACGCTGCGCTTCGCATCGTTGATAGCCTTTGCCGCGGCTTCTTTACCGAGAGCGGCAATGTAGCCCGATTCATCGCTGATATCGGTTACGTTAACGTTTATGAGGCGCAGACCGATCTTTTTAAGCTCGGTTTCAACATTACTGCTGACCGCCGCCAGGAATTTATCTCGGTCGGTATTGATCTCCTCAATGTCCATCGTAGCGATTATAAGACGAAGCTGACCGAATATGATATCCTTGGAAAGCTCCTGTATCTCGGAGAGCTGAAGTCCGAGAAGACGCTCTGCGGCGTTTTGCATAACGCCTGCTTCGGTAGAGATACCTACGGTAAATCTCGAGGGAACGTCTATACGGATATTCTGACGCGAGAGCGCGTTTTTAAGGTCTACCTGAATGGAGATGGGGGTAAGGTCAAGATAAGCGTAGGATTGAAATACGGGGATGACAAACTCGGCGCCGCCATGGATACACTTCGCACTGCGGTTTGTGCCGTCCTTGTTTTTACCGATCGAGCCGTAAACTACCATGATCTTATCCGAGGGACACTTTTTATAGCGTGAGCATATCCAGGCTATAAAGGAAACAACGATAAGAACTATTGCACTGATAAGAAAAATGATTTCGGGTCGCATAAATTTCTCCTCCAAGTTTAATTATTTCTTTTTTACAATAAGATCGGTCTGTCCGCTTACGCCGACAACAACGACCTCGCTGCCTGTGGGAATTGGCTCCTCCTCGTCGGTAACAGCGTTGCGCTCTACATAGGAGCCTTGAAGCATTATATGTACCTTGCCTTCTCCCGAGCGTGATGCGGGAATAGTAAGATGTACCTTGCCTGCTGTACCTACGCAGTTGCGATTATCTGCATTGCCGTCACTGCGAAGTCCGATAACTGCTCTGAAAATAAACGCTATGGCGAGCATCATCGCAAGACCGCAGAGCGCGGCAACGGGAAGAGTTATGAAAAGACCGACATTTGCTCCCTGCATTACAACTCCGACCCAACCGAAAACTACAAAGAAGGCTATAAGACCTCTTATCGTAAAGATTCGTAGTCCGTCAAGACCGAAATCATCGGGCGTCTCGGTAACGCTGTCATGACCAAAGATACCGTCATTATCGCTGATATCAGGGATGTCGTCGCCTATATCAGCCATGCCGTCGGGCGTGTCACCGAAAATATCGGAGTGACCTGAAATGCCGAGAAACATGAGCAGAGTCTGTATAAGTAAAACGAGCGTAGAGGGAATGGCGATACAGTAGAAGACCTGTGCCGCAGTACCGAGAGAATTCCACCATTCAATTAATGACATATTGCTTTTCCTTTCTTAATTCAGCTTATTGAAGAGAGGCGAGAAGCTCTGAAGCCGAATCGCGAAGACGCGAGGCAGTATGGGCATAGAGCATCACCTGCAAAATTTTTATAAGCTTATGCTTGGCATCGGGTATACGCTCCTCAAATCCGAATGCGGCACTCTCTGCCGCCGCAAGAACGCTTGACGCATCAGTCACGTTTATATCGATATCCGATACCATGTCTACATAGCGATGATACAGCTCTTCATCGCTTATAAGATCATCGCTCGTATCCTCGAGCACTCCGCTTATTACGCGTATCAGACTGCAGATCTTTTCTATCTGCAAAGCTTCGCGAAGCATATTTATGATCACGATCCGCGCAAATTGCTCGCGCGAATAAAGCCTTTTGACGGGAGAGCTGACAAAACCGCGTTTTACCCAATTCTGGATAAGATACGGCTCA
>JAFPCJ010000060.1 GCA_017423885.1 Clostridia bacterium
AAAATAGCGCGCAGAAGCGAAAGCCGTCCTACCCCATCCTCAAGGCTTAATATTGATCACATCCTGACCTACATAAACGAGCATTATGCTAAAGACATTACAAACGAGGTGCTTTCTAAAGAGTTTAATTTTCATCCGAATTATATCAGCGCAGAATTTAAAAGGCAAATAGGCAAGCCTCTGCACAGATACGTGCTTGAAACGCGCATATACAATGCAGTATCGCTGATAGAATCAGGTCAGCGAAACATCACAGAGCTTGCCCGCCTTACAGGCTTTTCCGATGCAAATTACTTTACCAGATACTTTAAGCTCATCACAGGCACCACACCTGCACGCTATATACGTACTTATAACGGTTCTACCCCACCCCACCGCTGAATGATAGGTAATATAAGGTAATGCAAAAAAGGGGGTTGACAAATCACAAAAATGTGATACAATAATGCTTGCAAACTGAATATATCCTTATCAAGAGCGGCGGAGGGAACAGGCCCGTTGATGCCCGGCAACCTGTCTTTATGACAAGGTGCCAAATCCTGCGGATATTCCGAAAGATGAGGTTTCTTGATACCGTCTCTTTCGAGGCGGTTTTATTTATGTTGAAAAACGGAGGAATTTGAAATGGCAAAATTTTTATTTACATCCGAATCGGTTACCGAGGGTCATCCCGATAAGGTCAGCGATCTTATATCAGATTCGATACTTGATGCGATAATCGCGCAGGACAAGACCGCTCGCGTTGCTTGCGAGACCTTTTGCACCACAGGCGTAGTCACCGTAATGGGCGAGATCACAACCACTGCACAGGTAGATATCCCTGCTACAGTCCGTGCGGCACTCTGCGCTATAGGCTATGACGGTCCTGCCGCAGGCTTTGACGGCAACACCTGTGCTGTTATGACCTCGATAGACAAGCAGTCCCCCGATATTGCAATGGGTGTTGACAATTCTCTTGAATACAAGGACGGTGCCGAGGACGCTTACAATCTTCACGGTGCAGGCGATCAGGGTATGATGTTCGGCTATGCCTGCAATGAGACCGAGGAGCTTATGCCGCTTACCGCTTCTCTTGCACATAAGTTAGCTTACAGACTTACAAGTGTACGCAAGGACTCCACCCTCAAGTATCTGCGTCCCGACGGAAAAACACAGGTGACAGTTGAGTACAATGACGGTGTTCCCACAAGAATAGATGCAGTTGTAGTATCTACACAGCACAATGAAAGTGTTACACTTGAACAGCTTCGCGCTGATATTCTCGAGCATGTAATCCGCCCGATCATCCCTGAAAAGCTTATGGATGATAACACCAAGATCTACATTAATCCTACCGGTCGTTTTGTAATCGGCGGTCCGCAGGGCGATACAGGACTTACCGGACGCAAAATAATCGTTGATACCTACGGTGGAGCCGCTCGCCACGGTGGCGGTGCATTCTCGGGAAAGGATCCTACCAAGGTTGACCGCTCTGCCGCTTATGCCGCGCGCTATGTTGCCAAAAACATTGTTGCCGCAGGTCTTGCAGATAAATGCGAGGTACAGCTCGCCTACGCTATCGGTGTAGCACGTCCTGTTTCGGTAATGATCGAAACCTTCGGTACAGGAAAGGTAAGTGACGAGCGAATTGCCGAAGCGGTAAACCATGTATTCGATCTTCGTCCTGCCGCTATTATCGATAAGCTCGAGCTTCGCCGTCCCATCTACTCCAAGACCACAAACTACGGTCATTTCGGCAGAAATGATGCTGACTTTACTTGGGAAAAGACAGATAAAACACAGGAGCTTCTGGCGTTTATAGGATAAAAAACAGCATTTAATATCAAAGAGAGAACAAACGGTTTTTAATTCCGAATGTTCTCTCTTTTTTATGTTTTCAAGATGAACTCGCAATCATCCTGCGGTCTACATTCCGAGAAATACTTTTCTTCAAGCGGTATCCAGCGCTCTTTGAACATTTTAAGCGCGGCTTCGCCGTTGCGCTTGCGTATACGCTCAATTCTTGTTTCTAACTTGCAATCAACAAATATCTTAAAGTCATAATACTGCTTTAAGGCTTTATGGCAGGAATATGTACCCTCTATCAAGGTCACACTTTTAGGTTCTACCGATATTTCTTCCCCCAAAGACATAGTACTGCAATCAAAGGGACGGTAGCTGAAGCTTTTACCCAAAGAGAGCGGAATAAGCACTTCCGCTAAAAAGCGTTCATGGTCGATATTCTCCCCTGCCGATTTATAGCGTTCAGCCGTTCTTTGCTCGGGGCGCAGAAAAAAGTCATCCATGTGAATTACATCAGCCCCAAAATATTCCGAAATAGATTTTGCGAGCAGAGTTTTGCCTGCGGCACATCTACCGTCTATCGCTATCATAATATGTTCCTTTTTGGCCATCAGGTCATATATCGCTCTTAAAATATCCGTGGTATTATCATTCATCCTGCTTCACCTTTTCTATAGGCACTAGTCCCGCTCGCTTTAAAAGCAACATAACTGCAGGAATAAGGATAAGCTGAAGTATTATTCCCGGCAAGGCTGTAGTAAAGGCAGAAGCCGCAAACATTGAAAATGTAAATACGGTGCTTTGGGTGCCTAGCATTACCGCCATAACGATACCCCAGACCGCTCTTCCGCCAAGGATTGCAAGCAGTAACGCTATGTAGACAGAAGCGGCTCCCTTGGTCTTTCTCAATTTGAAAACGGCTCCTGATATAAAACCGTATGCGCCCAATTCGAACGCCATAGCAATAGCGGTAGGATAAAGCTGCGGCATATGAAACCATGCACTTCTGCACAATGGCATAAGCGCACCCACTATAAGACCGTAAACAGGACCGCATATAAATCCGCAAAGCATCGCAGGTATATGCATAGGCAGAAGCATTTTACCTATCTGCGGTATTTGTCCGGTAAAAAATGGCAGTACGAGTCCGAGCGCCAAAAAAAGAGCCGATAAAACATTTCTCTTTAAGGTATTGCTTTTCATAAACTTAAATCCTCCTTAAGCTTTTGGAGTGACTCGAAAATTTCATCAAAGCTTTCGTACGCTTTACTGTATACCTCTATAACGGCGTTACCGTCATAGCCGAGTGCCGAAAGGCGCTCAAACATTCCTGCAAAATCAAAGTTACCTCTTTTAGGTAAAAGGCAGTCGTCACAAGGCGTGCTGTCACTGATATGCAGATGCTTTATATTTTCTCCTATTTCTTCAATCGCATCAAACGGAGTGTAGCCGCGGCGGATGCATTGCTTTGTATCAAGGCAGAATTCTGCGCTTTTACCGAGATGCTTTTTCATTTCCGAAAGAAAGCGAAGCTCTCCTGCTCTGAATTTTGCGGCATTTTCCTGCAAAAGAATACCGCCGCCCTCTCGGACGCACTCGGCAATCTTCAAAAAGCGCTCGCAATACTGTTCGCAGTTCAGAATGCCGTTATCCTTTCCGCCATGCATGATAATATATTTTGCTCCGAGCATCGCGGCTATCTGACCGTAACGGCGATATTGGTCAAGTCCCTGCTGTGTTCTTCTGTCATAAGCGGAAAAGAGCATAAAGGATTCCGCAAGCGACATCGTAGGATGAAGTGACACTATCTCGGTAACGCCTGCATCCTTTATCCTGACCAGCTCACGGACAAATTCATCAGTCAGCTCGCATTCAGCATTAAAAAACACTTCGGTACATTCTATGCCCTTATCCACTATCTTTTTAAGTGCCTTTTCGGTTTCAAGCGGATAAAAGCATGCGGTAGAAATTCCTATCTTCATTATTTCTCTCAACTCTCACTCGGCGTTACATAGACTGTCTGATTGGTGGTATAAATAACCATTCCCGCCTTTGCGCCGTTAGGCTTTTTAACAAACTTTACCCTTGTATAATCCACAGGCACCTGCGATGAAGCCGATGCTTTTGAATGAAACGCCGCAAGTCTCGCCGCGAAAAGCACAGTCTCGTCACTTACCGCCTCGCCCCCACAGCAGACCAAAACATGCGAGCCTGCAATGTTTTTAACATGGAACCAAAGGTCATTCTTTGCGGCAATACGGGTGGTTATCTCATCATTCTGACGGTTATTTTTGCCCACAAGAATACGGTATCCTTCTTTACTTGTGTATTCCTTGATGGGCGACGATACCGTCTTTTTCTTCTTTTGTTCACTCTTTTGCGGTAAATATCCCGACTCTGCAAGCTCCTCGCGTATCTCGGCAAGCTCTGCCATGCTTTCGCTTCGACTCAAAGCATCAAGCACCGATTCAAGGTATTCGATCTCCTTTTCATCCTGTGCGGTAAGAGCGGTCAGCGTCTGCTCGGCAGTATAGCTTTTCTTATATTCCTTAAAATATTTCGCGGCATTGTTGGCAGGTGTAAGTGCAGGATCAAGCGGTATTTCTATTTCGCTTAATTCGGGATCGTAGTAATTCTGCACCACCGCACGGCGACTGCCGTTTTCTATAGCATAAAGATTTGCCTTTATAAGCTCTCCGTAAATTCTGAAGCGTTCACGGTCAGCACATCCGCGAAGCTCCTCTCTTCGCAATGCCAAACGCTTTATTGCGCGCGAAAGCGCATTGTTTACAAGCTTTAATATATCGCCTGCCGCTCTTTGCATACGCGCATGAAGCTCACGCTTGGAGTAAAAAGCATCAAGCAGTTCTCCGAAGCTGTTGTACTCGATTCGTTGATACCTTTCCCCGTACTGTCCGATATCGGTATATGAGAAATCGGCAGGAGCGCCGTTTTCATCGCAAAGAAGCGTTGGCTTACCGTCAATTATATCGTGTTTAATTTCACTTAAAGCACGAAGTAAAGCGCTGCTGTCTTTAGCTGTACAAGCCTCGATATCATCACCGTAAGCTCTGTAGGCTATCTCGCGGCAGATAAGCGGAGACAATCCGTCAAAGGTAGATATCAACGCTTTTGATAAAGCACAGTCAGACCTTAATATTTCCTCGCAAACGCTTTCAAGCGTACATTCGGTAATATCAAGCTTACCCTGCGGTTCGGGGTATGTATACGCAGCCCCCGGATGGATAAGTCTTTTAGCTGACTCAATATCGCTTCTGCGGACAGCATCAATGGTCTTACCCTTATCGTCAACAAGTATTATATTGCTTTGATTTCCTATAAGCTCGCAGACCACACGCGGCTTTACGCGGTCGCCCATTTCATCGGTAGCCTCAAATTCAAGCTCGATTACCCTTTCAAGGGAATTTTGGTTGACCGAAATCAGCCTTGCGCCCGAAAAATGCTTACGGGCAAGCATGCAGAACATAGGAGCAACCGCAGGATTTTCAAGCTTTGTTTCGGTAAACTGAATTCGAGCACCACCCGGACGCGAGCAGATAAGAAGTCTTGCCGCAAAGCCTTTTTTGCGCAATAAAAAAACCAGCTCATCTCTCGACGGCTGGTAGATCTTATCGATATGACAATCGATCGCTCTCTTCAGCTCATTAACCGTATTTCGGGTAAAACCTCCGTCAAATGGCATCTGAATCCTCCATCAGCCGAAGCATAGCCTCGGCAGCCGCTTTATTTTCAAGGTATTTTTCCTCCTGCCCCGATATTCCCTCAAGGCTTTCAGCGCAGGAGCGCACGCGGCGATACTGTTTTAAAATATATTCTCTGTCGGCTTGTGTGTTACATTTAATTCCGCCGACATATCGGTATTCGGGCGCAATATCGCGCTTTATACCGTCAAATCTTGCAACAATGACCGAATAGACCTTACCATTTTCTGATAAGGTCTGTTCTGTTTCTATTCCGAAGCCCTCGTCTGCCAGAAAGTCTCTCAAGGCTTCGCATGAGGTCATAGCCTGTAAAATAAGCGTGACAGCATTGTCCTTGACCCACGGTGCACGCTCAAGAATACCTGCGATCACCTCGCCGCCCATTCCTGCTATAACCACTGTATCAGCTTCTTCGCGGCATACAGCCGCAAGTCCGTCACATCTACGCAACACAACCCCCGAAACACCCATTCTTTCAAGGTTTTTCGCGGCATTTGCAAGCGGCTTTTCCCGAATATCCGTGGCAATAACAGACCGTACCCTGCCGCTTGAAATAAGCGCGGCAGGCAGATATCCGTGATCAGTTCCAACATCACAAACAGCAGCATTTTGCGGTATGAAGGACATTAAAAGAGCAAGTCTCTCGCTTAAAGGAATCACTTGTCAGCAAAAAAGGCGTTAAGCTTTTCAAGCAGAGCATTGCAATCGGTACCGTGAACCATGCAAGCCTGTTCAATAGTCTCCCCTCTTGAAGCGGGGCAACCGAGACAATGCATTCCTATCTCGAAGAAGTATTTTGCGGCACCTGTATCTATATCAAGTACCTCACCAATAAGCATATCTTTTGTAATTTTCATTTCGTTCTCCTTTAAAATAATTCAGTTTCTTTTTCTATATCCGTGCGCGTATGGCGGTAAAGCTTGCGATTATCAAGCGCCCACACACGATTGGAAAAGCCATTGATCTCTGCGCCGCGCACAGCCTCGCGCATCTCAAAAACGCGCGCATCCATAAGGTCAAGCTCGCTTAAAAGCTCGGCTTCAATAAACATAGGACGGACAGCCGCTCCGAATTCGGGCTCACCGTGATGCGAGATTATCATATGCTGAAGCATCATAACGGTATTTTCATCTGTACCGAGACGCTTTGCATATTCCGATATCTTTACAGCCCCCATAACGAGATGCCCGAGCAGATTGCCTTGAACAGAGTAGTCATCAGCAATGCCTGTATCCCCTACTATAAATTCATCAAGCTTTGAAATATCATGAAGCATCGCTCCTGCAAGCAAAAGTTCACGGTCAACAAACGGGTATATCTTGCAAACTCCCTCGGCAAGGCGCACGATGGAAAGCGTATGGAACAGCAAGCCGCCGCGCATGGCATGATGCAGTTTAAAGGCGGCAGGCCAATAAAGCATAGCCATACGGTTATCCTTTAATATCTCGGTAACAAGGGTGCGAAGTCCCTCATCCTTAAAGCCTTGAGCAATGGAAAGCAGTTCATCAAGCATCTGCTCTCCGCTGTATTCGGTAGCAGGAACAAACTCCTCCATACTTACATTATCACTCGGTACGGTATGTCTTATACGCTCAACATTAAGCTGATCGGTATTATTGAACTGACGGATAACACCTCGCACCTTTACTATCTCGTTAACCGCAAATTCGCCATGCTCTGCAGAAGAATAGCGCCAAAGCTTACCGTTTATCTCGCCACTCTTATCCGAAAGAGCAATATCAAGATAATCGCCGTTTTTTCCGCTTTTGACCTCAACGCTTCTGATAAGGCAGTAGCCCTCTACTCGACCGTTATTATCTACGGGTGTAAAATTCATAAATGCTTATCCTTTACTGTGTTGGTAAAATGGTTACAATATATTATACAATGCATCAATTAATAATTCAATCCTTTTTTATGCCGCCGCTCTGATCAAAAAGATGATATTTTTTTATCATAAGATAAAGCGGAATTCCAAGACCGAAGCATACTACCGCCTGACCGAGTCCGACCGTCAGCGCATTAAAGGCAAAGCCTGCAAAGGACGCTTTTCCCTCGGTAAAGAAAAAGGCAATCTCAAGACCTACAATAACCGCGTTTACAAGTACGGGCGGAAGCAAGGACAAAAGCGGAATTCCCTTTATACAGTATTTGCGAAGCCAATATGTACCGATAGCCGCAATCAAGGAAGCCGCTGTTCCGAATACCATATCTATAGGACTGAAAGACATTATATTAGCAAGAAAGCAACCTATCGTAAGCCCCGGAATTGCCGCAGGGGTAAATACCGGCAAAACGGTAAGCGCTTCGGAAACTCTGAACTGTATCGGACCGTAAGCGAGGTTAAAAAATCCCATAAGGTATGTAAGTCCTGCATAAAGCGCGGCAATAAGCGCACTTTCAACCATAAATCTTATTTTACTTTTTCTCATTTTCGCTCTCCTGCAAGGATTTATAATATGCGACCGCTAATTTGTCACAGCGCTCATTTTCGGGGTGACCCGCATGTCCTTTGACCCATTCTATCGTTACATCATGCTCTGAAAGAAGCTCTAAAAGGCGATCCCAAAGTTCAACATTAAGCGCAGGCTTTTTATCCGCCTTGCGCCAGCCGTTATTTTTCCAAGAAGCCGCCCAGCCTTTATTTATGCCGTCTGCAACATATTTTGAATCGGTCACAAGACGCACCTTACATCGGCGCTTCAACGCCGCAAGACCCATAATTGCCGCAGTAAGCTCCATGCGATTATTGGTAGTCTCGCGTTCTCCACCCGAAAGTTCCTTTTCATGTCCCTCACAGCGAAGCACAACGCCCCAGCCGCCGGGACCCGGATTACCCGAGCAGGCACCGTCAGTAAAAATTTCAACCTTTTCCATTATACACCTATTGATATTTACGGTAGGAGCCTACAACCTTGCCGAGCACAGAGGGTTTTTCGGGATAAATGGGAGAAAAATCGGGATTTTCGGGCATAAAGACGACCGTTCCGTCCTTGCGGATCTCAAGGCGCTTTACGGTAGCCTCATCGCCATCCATTCCGATTATTATATCGCCGCTTCTGCAGGGGGCATTTTTATCGGCAACTATAATATCACCGTCAAGAATACCTGCATCGCGCATACTAAGTCCTACAACCTTTAAAGCGAAAAGACCTTCGGCATCCTTTGTAGGATAAGGGATATAGTCAACTATCTCCTCTACCGCAAGTATCGGCTGACCTGCAGTAACTCTGCCGACCAGCGGCACCATTGCGGCATCATAGCTTGTATCAAGCTTTATTGCTCTTGAAAACTTGGAATCGCGGACGATATACGCCTGCTCCTCAAGAAAATTCAATATACCATGCACCGTAGAGGTGGATTTGATGCCTGTAGCAAGACATATTTCTCTTACGGTAGGCGGTATTCCGCCGTTTAACTGCTTAACAAGGAATTCATATACTGCCCTTTGCTTTTCGGTAAGCGGTGCTCTCTCCATAATGTACTCCCTTCAAAAACGAACATTTATTCGGTACATTTACAGTATAACATCTCCTACCGCTTTTTGCAAGTAGTCTTTTCTACTTTAGAAAATATTTCTTTAAGACCGAAGAAGAGAAGTGCCGCTCCGAAAAGCTTTGAAGTAAGCGCGGTGCCTAAAATATCGGCAAGGAATACACCTAAAACAGCGCCGAGCATTCCGCCTGCCGCCAACGGAAGTACGGTACGCCATTTTATCTGTTTTTTAAAGGCATAGACTGATACTGCAACCAATGCTATCGGCAAAAAGAATATTAGATTTATGCCCTGTGCTTTAAGCTGAGGAATATCCGCAAGCAGAGAAAGATACATGATAAGCACCGCACCGCCGCCAAGTCCCATAGCCCCTATCACGCCTGCAAGAAGCCCTGCTATGAGGGCAGAAATATTCATTTTAACAGCAGGCGCACGCCTGCATACACCATAAATCCGCCAAATATCCGCTTAAGCCACAAAGGCGATATCCTTCCTATGACCCAAGTGCCCAACAGCGCACCAATGAGACCTGCAGGCAAAAAGGGCAATGCATCAGGCAATTCGACATTTCCTTTAAGGAGATACAGCGCCGCAGAGACTGCTGTAATGGGAAATATTACCGCAACAGCATTGCTATGTGCTTCTTTGCGTTCAAAACCAAGCTTTTTCAAAATCGGCACTACAATAAGTCCGCCGCCTGCACCGAACATTCCGTTTGCCGCCCCTGCGAGAAGCCCCAAAGAGCCTGCGACAAAAATTTTTCCTTTTTTCACACTATCACCCGTAGTATTTTGCCCTTAAAGGCACAAAAAATGTGCAAAAAAAAGAAGACTCATAGAGGCACCCTCCGCAAGGAAGGTGCATCAGTTATATTCGCCAAAGGCGAGTTATATTGCTTCGCAGTTATATGATGCTACGCATCGTGATATTGTCCTTCGGACAGTTAAAGTAGCGAATATAATATCACTGTGAGACCTGTCTCACAATATCACTTATTATTCTTATCTTTGAGATAGGTT
>JAFPCJ010000061.1 GCA_017423885.1 Clostridia bacterium
ACATAGTCTCCGACCGATACAAGCTCGTCCACATGCTTTTCCACCCTTGCGTCTACTCCCTCATAGTGACCACATATCATAATAATATGCTCACGCCTTGAATACTCGCGCGCAACACTCTGCTCATACCGTCTGCCCTTGGGGGAGAAAAGCAGGGAAAGAGAACTATCACTCTTTACCGACTCGAGCGCATCGAGTATCGGTCCGCACCGCATTATCATGCCCACTCCGCCGCCAAACGGAGAATCATCAATATGGCGAAAGCTTCCGCCCGAGAAATTCTTTATATCAACTATTTCAATTTGGGCTACACCCTTTTCCCGCGCGCGTTTTATTATGGGAGACGAAAGAAAGCTTTCAAAAAGCTCGGGAAAAATAGTAAGGATAGACAGCTTCATTTATTTATCAACACCTTTACAGCCCTTGCCGCCGCCATTATTCCCGCGCTTGCAGGAACAAAGGTCATGCTGGCAGGCGTAGGACGACCGTTAACACGTTTTTCCTCGGTCTCGGCAGATTTCAACGGTCTCTCGGGCGACCAAACCACCTCAAGCTTCTTTATACCGCGTTTTTTAAGCTCGCTTCGCATGACCTTGGCAAGCGGACACTCATAAGTATCGAAAATATCGGAAACCAGAAGCTGGCTTGGGTCAAGCTTATTCCCTGTTCCCATAACACTTATAATCGGCACGCCCCTTTGCATGGCGTTTTGTATAAGAAAAAGCTTTGCGGTAACATTATCAACCGCATCAATAATATAATCAAATTTTTCAAAAGGAATATCGCTTTCGGGATTTACAAATTCCGGACGCTCCACCACCCTCACATCAGGGTCGATATCCCGTATTCTTTCGGCGGCAACCTCGGTTTTAAGCCGTCCCACGGTAGACCCGAGTGCCACTAACTGACGGTTGCGGTTACTCTCGGATACGGCATCGTTATCGTAGAGGTAAAGAGTTCCTATACCGCTTCTTGCAAGTGCCTCTGCCGCATACGAGCCGACACCGCCTATTCCGAACACAGCAACCGTACTGTTTTTAAGCTTTTCAAGCGCCGCTTCGCCTATTAGCGCGGCGGTACGCAGATATCTTTCTTCCATTTACAGCTCCAAATATTTAATAAGCTCGGGTATCTCCTGCTCAAACGCCACTCCGTAACGCATCTCGGGATGCTCGGCGGCAGTACGCTTAATACATGAATAGGTGAAATTAACGGCAATCTGCGTTGCCGCCTTGAGTCCTCTGCCGTTCATTATCGCGGCAACAAGCGCGCAGGCAAAAACATCGCCCGTGCCGTGGTAAAAGTTCGGTATACGCTCGGAAAAAGCGTATTCTGTCCGTCCGTTTTCACAGCAGGCAGCACCCATGCGGCGTTCATCAAAGTAAACGCCTGTAAGCACTATTTTAGCATCGGTCATAGCAGAAAGTCCTGCCATTATTGCTTTTATATACTCTTCGGTATACGGTCCCTCGCGGTATTCGATACCAAGCATCATACACGCCTCGGTAATATTGGGAGTTATAATATCAGCAACACAGCAAAGCTTACGCATCTCCTGCGGAAAATCAGGCGGAAATCCGCCGTAAAGCTTACCGTGGTCAGCCATAACAGGGTCAACTATTATAAGACCGTCTTTCTTTTTTATGAGTGCGATAGCTTTCGCCACAAGCTCTACCTGACGTTTCGAGCCAAGATACCCTGTATATACCGCGTCCACCTGCACACCCGACTGCTTCCAATGCCTTGCAACCGGCAAGATATCGTCGGTAAGGTCACGGAAGGTGTAGCCTTGGAAGCCGCCTGTATGCGTAGAAAGAACGGCTGTAGGTATTACCGCTGTTTCAAGTCCCGCCGCCGAGAGCAACGGAAGCGCTACCGTAAGCGAGCATTTTCCAAAGCAAGATATGTCATGTATTGCTGCTATCCTTTTTTGCATCTTATCCCTCTTTTTAAAGTCTTTTGTAAAGGACGAGTCTACCGTGCCTTACGAATACAAAATACGGTCGGACAAATTATCGCATTTTCCTCAAAAATCCTTTTATCCTCGCAACAAGCGGATAGGAAAACGGAAAATAAACGCACATATAATATAATACCTTCGTTTTAAATCTAAATGCGGTAAAAAGCTCGGACTTATATTCCTTCATCTTTTTACACATCTTACTTATTTCTTCCTTATCGGCTTTATTCTTTGCAAGCAGTTGGAAGAAAATATCAAGCACCTGTATCTTCTGTCGGTTGGCATAATCCACCCGTCCGAATGAGAGTTCACTCTTCCACACAAGTTCTCTGCGATAAAGCCTTTTCATAAAGCCTGTATATCCAAAATCCCATGAACTGTTTTCGGCGTGATGTCTGCAATAATACCATTTTTCTTTAAGAAAGACCGCCGAAGCGCCCTTTATAAGGTTTTCATACACAAAGAAAAAATCCTCGCCTATAAAAAGGTCGGTCTTAAAGCGAGTATCGCCCACAAGCTCACGCTTCATCATAACTCCGCCGATAACGCCGAGCGGCGAAGTGCCCGTCATGGTTTCGTGCAACGCCTGCTCATACGGTAAAAAACGCATCTCACCCTGCTTTTCACGCTCGATAAGCTCATAAGCACGCCGCCAATACCTCTCACTTATGTTAACGACCTGCGTTCCCGCAAGCTCGGCGCCGCTCTCGCTCATGGCCTTTACAAAGGTCTCAAAAAGAAGCGGATGTATTATATCGTCGCTGTCAAGAAAGAAAAGCAGACTTCCGCGCGAGTTTTCGATTGCCCTGTTCCTCGCCGCAGAAACTCCCTCATGCTCTGCCAAAAACACACGTATACGCCCATCGGTCTCGGCAAGGGTGCGGCAAAGCTCAACGCTACCGTCGGTTGAGCCGTCATCAACTATAACTATCTCAAAATTTCCATAGCTTTGTGCGATTACAGAATCAATGCACTCTTTTAAATACGCCTTGCGGTTATAGACGGGAATTATGACCGAAATAAGCGCGTTCATCCAAGTGCTCCTTTATTTTTTTATATTCTTCGGGCAAAAATCGTTCATGGGGCAACGAGAACAGTAAGCCTTGCGCGCAGTACAGATATCACGCCCGAAAATGACCGTTCTGTGACAAAAATCCGACGAGCGCTCGGCAGGCAAAAGCTTTCTCATTTCAAGCTCCACCTTATACGGATCGGTAGTGTCAACCAACATTAAGCGGTTGCAAAGTCTTATAAAATGCGTATCGGTAACAACGGCAGGCTTGCCGTAGATATCTCCGCAAACAAGATTTGCCGTCTTTCTACCAACACCCGGAAGCGTTATAAGCTCCTCTATAGTATCGGGAACCCTTCCGCCGAAATTTTCAATTATCCCTTTACCGATACCGACAAGATCACGCGCCTTGGTCTTATAAAGTCCGCAGGTTTTGATAAGCTGCTCGACCCTCTCAACAGGAGCCGCCGCCATAGACGCAGCATCGGGAAACTCGGCAAAGAGCGCAGGTGTTATCATATTTACACGCGCATCCGTACATTGCGCCGAAAGCCTCGTTGCAACAAGAAGCTGAAACGGATCGGAGTATTCAAGCGAGCAAAATGCATCGGGATAAAGCTTTTCAAGCGCTTCTACCGCTAAAAGTGCACGTTCCTTTTTACGCATGTGCAATATCCTCAAGCTTCAAGTATCCTTGCTTTATCCAATTCATCTTACGCATTGCTTCAGCTATTGCGAGCGAAACAAGGGCAGGGGCAACGAAATGCATAACTATAATTTCAAGCAAAGCCACAACTGCATCTGTGCCGTTTGCGGTCATAGCGGTAAACGCTTCAAACTGACCAACAAGTCCTGCAGAGCCCATTCCCGAGCCGACAGGAGTATTTACCATTTTAAGCAGCATGGTAGAGACAGGCGCGAGCAACGCACTCGATATAATAGAAGGAAGCCAGATCACGGGGTGACGCAGTATATTAGGCATCTGAAGCATAGAAGTACCTATTCCTTGCGCGATAAGACCGCTTGTTTTATTCTCACGGAAGCTTATTACCGCAAAACCGACCATATTACAGCAGCAGCCTATGGCAGCGGCGCCTGCGGCAAGACCGCTCAGCTTCATAGCCACTCCTATTGCCGCCGAGGAAATAGGCAGAGTGAGCACTATTCCCATTACTACCGACACCGCAATACCGCCGATAAGCGGATGTGCTTCAACGTTTATATTTACAAGATTACCTATCCAAGCCATTGCTTTTGAGATATAAGGTCCTACAAAAAAGCCTGCTGTACCGCCTGCGAAGATACAGGCAAGCGGAGTAAGGATTATTTCAACCCTTGTCTTACCCGAAACAAGCGCGCCGATCTCAACCGCAACATAAGCGGCAACAAATGCACCAAGCGGCTCACCGGGAAGTCCTGCAGAAAAATTTATCTTACTGATATCGGGGAATGCACCGATCATACCTGCCACAGCCGCCGAAACAGTAGTAAGCGGAGAGGATTTAAGCTTTACCGCAACACCAACACCGATACCGGCACCCGTTATCGCCTTTGCCATATTACCTATCTGAACAAGGTATGCGCCTACAACATTATTAGTAAGCTCGGCACCAAGCAGCTTACCTATCTGACTGATTATAGTACCAATTATAAGCGTAGCAAAAAGTCCGTACGCCATGCCGGAAAGACCGTCAATAAACAAACGGTTCAGATATTTTTTGACCATTTTTTATTCTCCTTTGTTTTTAGCAGAAAAAGTCCTGCCTATTTATCCAATTATATATTATACAATTAAATTTTATTTTTGACAAGTAGGCATAACCACGAAATTATGTTAAATACTTTAAATAACATACTTTTTGGAGGAAGAAATGAAAACCGTAGCTTTTTTCGATGCAAAATCCTATGACCGCGAAAGCTTTTCGCGCTTTAAAGGGGAGGACCTTAATATCCGATTTTTTGACAGCAGGCTCAATGCCGACACCGTAAGTATGACGGCATGCTGTGATGCAGTATGTGTTTTTGTCAATGATACACTTGACCGCGAGGTCATAGACCGCCTCGAGCAATACGGAGTGGGACTTATAGCACTTCGCTGTGCAGGCTATAACAACGTTGATCTCAAAGCCGCACAAGGAAGAATAAAAGTAGTGCGCGTGCCTGCCTACTCGCCTCATGCTGTAGCCGAGCATGCCATGGGAATGATACTGACACTCAACCGCCGTTTACACCGAGCATATATCCGTACCCGCGACCATAATTTTTCGCTTGACGGACTTATCGGCTTCGATCTTTACGGCAAGACGGTAGGTGTTATAGGCACAGGCAAAATAGGCTGCTGCTTTGCCGATATCTGCCAAGGCTTTGGAATGAATGTGATCGGCTTCGATCCTTTCGAAAATCCGCAGTTCTGCGGCAAATACACCGATATTTCGTCTCTTTTGGCGCAAAGTGATATAATTTCTCTGCATTGTCCTTTGACACGTGAAAACCGCCATCTTATTAATTCTGAAACGCTCGGTAAAATGAAAAAGGGCGCGTTTATCATCAACACCTCGCGCGGCTCGCTTATTGATACCGCGGCGCTTATAGAGGGACTCAAAAGCGGCAGAGTAGGAGCCGCAGGGCTTGATGTTTACGAAGAAGAGACCGACCTTTTCTTTGAGGATCTTTCCGAAGAGATCAAGCGCGACAACACCCTTTCTGCGCTTATATCCCTGCCCAATGTTCTGGTCACCTCACATCAGGCGTTTTTAACACGCGAAGCACTCGATGCGATAGCCAAGGTAACGGTCAGCAATATTCTTGATTATTTTTCGGGCGCAGAGCTTGAGAATGAAGTAAAGCTCGGCGAATAAGGTGGAAAAATTTGAATTCCAAAAACACCTCACCACCGCTACGCGGAAGGATAAGCCTTTTAGGACAATCCAAAGGCTCATCCCTACAGAGTGTAGCCGTTGAGAATGGTGCAAAAAGGGATGGGAGACTCATCTCCTACGATTCGCCGCCTAAAACAGTGTTTACGATATATGGTAATACGGCTTGAAACAGTGTAATAAAATATACAGAAAGGTCGTGTTTTAATGCTGTCAACACTTCTCACTTCCATAAGCAATGCGATATGGGGACTTCCGCTCCCCATAGCAACGGTAACGCTTGGCATCTATCTTACCGTAAAGACCCGAGCATATCAGTTAAGAAACCTCGGGGAGGCGCTCGTTGCCCCTTTAAAGCCACACGAAAGCTCTCGCGGCATCTCCCCCTTTGCCGCCGCCTGCACGGCACTTTCCGCCACCATCGGAACAGGAAATATCGCAGGCGTTGCAGGTGCCATCTCACTCGGAGGCGCGGGAGCGGTCTTTTGGATGTGGGTATCGTCCTTTTTCGGGATGATGATAAAGGCGGCTGAAACTGCGCTCGCGATACGCTATAAAACCAATTCTGCCGACGGCGGCGAGGGCGGACCGATGTACTACATAAAAAACGGTCTTCCAAAAGTCTTTGCCCCACTCGGCACAGCCTTTGCATTTTTCGGTATAGCCGCAGCATTCGGCTCGGGAAATGCGGTGCAGGTAAATACTGCGGTCAGCGCTTTGAGCGGTCTTTTTAAAGGTCTTCCCGAAACTGCGGTATCGACCGTTCGCATAGCGATCGGCACATTGACTTCACTCGCAGTAGCACTCGTTTTACTCGGCGGTGCCAAACGTATAAGCTCCGCTTCTCAAGCGCTTGTTCCTGCAATGGTGGTCTTGTATCTGTTTCTGACTTTAGGAGTAATAACGGTCTGCCATAAAAACATAATCAATGCGCTCATATCGATAGTGCGCGGTGCCTTTTGTCCGCAGGCGGTAACAGGCGGCGCTGTAGGCTCGGCGTTTTCTGCAATCTCAAAAGGACTTTCTCGCGGCGTTTTCTCAAACGAAGCAGGAATGGGCACCTCCGCTATGGCTCACGCATGTTCTGATACTACCGATCCTCGCAAGCAAAGTCTTTTCGGTATATTTGAGGTGTTTGTAGACACCACTCTCGTCTGCACGCTGACCGCCCTTGCAATACTTTGCTCAGGCACTCCGATTCCCTACGGCAGAGATATCGGTGCCGCTCTTACTGTAACGGCTTTTTCCGAGGTTTACGGCTTTCTTGCCGCACCGCTTTTAGCCGTTCCGATATTTTTCTTCGCATTCTCCTCAATACTCGGCTGGGGGCTTTACGGCATACGCTGTTGCGTTTTTTTGTTCGGAAACCGCGCAAGAATTCCCTTTTTGTTCTGCTTTTGCGCGGTATCGGTCATCGGTGCGGTAAGCTCTACCGAAACGCTCTGGCTTATAAGTGAGATATGTAACGGACTCATGGCAATACCCAATATGACCGCACTCATCCTGCTCTCCCCCGAAATATGCAAAATCCTCGGTGCAAAAGCACCGAGGAAAGTATCATTTAAAAATCATTTCAAGGTCTGTATCGGTCATAAAGGCGGCGGCATACGAGAAGGTAAGGTGGAAAAGCGAGGTGTTCCACTTTGAATCGGCACTCCAGCCCTCAAAGGTGGTGGTAGCATCCTCTGCAAGCATGTTAAGCCATGCCTTTTTATCAAGTAAGAATTCCTTTATAAGCTCCTGCTTGCCATCACGGATAAGACCGATAAAAGCAGGAAACGTGCAGAAAAAAGACAGCGAGGTAATACCGCGCTCGATAAGCCATGCGAGTATTTTCTCGCGGGACTCCTTGTCAGGACAAAGATCAAAGGCATACGGGAAGATATTTCCTACAATACTCTTATGCTCTGTGTTAACGCCGTCCTTGAAAAGCTGAGTCTGCTCATCGTAAAACGCCTCTGTAAATGCCTTTACAAGATACTCTGTATCGCGATAAGGCTCCTCGCCTATGATCTCAGCTATAGCATTGGCGGTCTTTACAGCTTCGATATAATAAGCGTTTATTGAAATATGTGCTTCATGGCATACCTTGCCCTCGGCTATCTCAACATCGTAGCCGTCCTGAAAATTCTTAGGCCATTCAACAACGCACCAACGGTCAAGCTCACAAAGAAGTCCGTTCTTTTCATAGTCATTACGGAACGACTCAAGCACCGTAACTATCTTCGGGTAGCACTCAGCAAGATACTCGCGGTCACCCATTATGCGGTAATGCCACAGAACAAGATATATCAGCATGAGCGGATACTCGGCGATCTCCTGCATGTGCGAGCAGTTGATACAGGTAACGAGTCCCTCGGTAATAAAGCTTGACGAAAAAGCATCGTTTATCAGCTTGCGTACCATGCTGTCATCCTTTGTAAGTAAAAGATTGGTAAGCGCGGTATAACAGCCGTCACCCACATAGAAGCCCTTTTCGCGCTCCATGCAATCCTGAATAACCTCTTGGACACCGTATTTCTGCGTATGCACGCAAAGCTCCCATATCCTTTTAAGGTCTTCGTTATCTACAAAATCCTCTTTTAAGCGGGCATTAAGCTCAAAAGGATAGTGGCGAGCAATAAAGCAGGTGTCAAGTATCTCGCAGTTTTGGGGTAAGGTTATCTCGGCAAAGCGGAAAGACTTATAATCAAACTGATCAAGCACACTTTCGTTCTCACACAGCACCCATTCTTCCTCATAAGTACAGTTAGCGCGAAGCGCATAACGCACGGTGCCGTCTCGGTTTAGCTCCTGACCGCAACGCAACATTACCCTTTCGCCCTTTAGTCCGCTTACGCGAAGCAACAGATAGCCTACATAGTTCGAACCGAAATCCACCGTATGGACATTACCGTTTACCTTAATGCTTGCAGGCGCTATGCGCTCAAAAAGGAGCATTCCGCTTTTCTGCTCGGTAAGCGTATGATCATCAAATTGATGAATTTTTGCCATGCTCCAATAGCTGTCGTCAAAATCAGGTTCGGCAAAGCCTATCTCTCGCGCATTGGAGTCGTACTCCTCAAGAAACTGTGTTTGATAACCTGCAATGCCCGTCTCTCGGTATGCGGTATGTGGATGGGTTTTGAAGCTTTCATCGCTTGCCGCCACATTCTTTCCGTTGACCTCAAGGTCAAGTATCATACCGTGACGCCAATCGGCACTTTGCCATACTCGGTTTATAAGCCCCTGATAGAGGGTATGCACCGCAATGGTGTTTTCCCCCTCTTTCAGGTATTTTTTTACATCCAAACGGTTGTAGTTGTACTGAAAGTGATAGGAAGGAGCAGGTCCTTGTGCTACAAAGCTGCCGTTTATGTATAGCTTGTAATAATCATCCGCAGTAATAAAAATTTCGCTGTTTTCTATTTTTTCATTTATAACAAACTTTTTTCTGAAAAGAATATGGCGGTCTCTGTGGCTGTCACAGGGAATGTTCATAGGCTGTAATTGCTTATGAAAAACATTTCGCGGAGCAAGCTGATAAAACTCCTCGTCAGTTATCCATTTGCCTTTAAAATCATGCATTTTACTTCTCCCTTAAATTTCTCCTGATTATCATACAGAAATATAAATTAAAAGATATATAAATCTTGCTTTAAAATATGTAAAGCCCGCTTTTTAATCAGAATTACTTAAAGCGAAGATACGGCTCCTTGGGTGTCTCTTCCATTTCAAAAAGGCATACTCGCTCGGCACCGCGCGGATTATTCGGGGCATGCATTGTAAAATAAAGCTTTCCGTCAAAGTCCTTAAACAGCATGCCGTGACCGCCGTTTGAAGCCGAAAGCGGCAAAGCACAATGCTTCCATTTGCCGTTTATAGTACCGTCCTCGCTTACCGCAACCGCCTCGGCATAGCCACCCTTACCGAAGGTAGACCAAAGCATGATAAGCTTTCCGTCCTGAGTGTTATAAAGGAACGGACCGTCGGTAACATAAACACCATTATCGTTTTTCGGCACCCACTCGGGGTCTGCCGCTTTAAAGAGCAGCTTCGGCTCACTTACTGCCCTTGTAAGATCCTCGGACAACTGCACCAAGCACATCTCGCCGTTTTTGACCTGTACCCACTCGTGGCAGAATATCATATAGGGTACACCGTTTTCGACATAAAGGGTGCCGTCAAGGCACATCCAATCTGCAGGAGTGATCGGCTCACCGTTTGGAACATACGGTCCCTCGGGTCGGTCAGCCACCAGAACATTCACACCTCTGCCGCGGCTCTTATCCTCAACATAAAAGGTTGCAAACATATAAAATTTTCCGTTGTACTTATGTACCTCGGGTGCCCAGAAATCACGGTCGCCCCAAAAGCCGTCAAAGCCCCTAAAGCAGATCACAGGCTCGTTCCATTCCTTAAGGTTATCCGAAATATGGCATAAAAACAGCTTATCCTCACCCCAATTAGTTGAGCCGTAAAGATAATACTTACCCTCATGCGGCAGAATAAAGGGGTCTCGCAAATTAATTTCCGAAATCTTCATAATTATCACCTTTATATATTTCTAAAAGTCTCAAAAAGAAGCTCCATATTTTCCTCGCTGTACTCGGTCTCCGAGGAGTAAGCGCGAGCAGTATCTATAATATCCTCAAGTGAGAGAACACCATTTTTTATAGAATTTTCCTCACATATTGACCGTATGACCTTATAAGACGCTGCCGCAAAGCGAACACATTCTCTTTCTTTTCCGTCAAGCGCGGCATCAAGGAAATGGCGGTAAATAAAGTAGACCAAAAGCTGTTCGAAGGCTTTATCGAAGCGTGAAAGCTCTCCTTGGCAGGACCTGCCGCTGTTTTCCAAAAGGCAAAGCCGCTCATCCCACCGAGCATCAAGCCGTTCAAGTGAGAAATAAAGCTTAAAAAGGCTTTCGCCGTCAATTTCCGGCAGCTCGGCATTATACTCCGAAAGCAAGACTTCTACCCTTTTTTCTATCGGCACGTCACGGTTTTGAAGCAGATCGAATATATGCTCTCTTTGAATTAAACACTCGGCTTCAAAGGGCTCATACGCTTCTGCCTCTCCATCGTCAGACAGCGTTTTTAATACCGTCTTATTTTCGTTCGCAAGAATAAGCCGTGCCGCTGCTTCACAGCAAAGTCCGAGTCCTATCTCGGTCCTATCGGAAAGATAAGTGCGAAAGCGCGGATGGTCGGCACATATCTGACAAAGTGCCCCTTCACCCAAAGCAGTTATCAGCTCGCAAAGACCGTTATCACACAAAAACGGACAACGCTCTGCTTCATCAAGCACAAAGTAAGCACCGCTCTCGACTACGCTTATATTCTTTTTTAGTTTCTCCCCCAGCTCGCCGCCGAGGGAGCGATAATACTCATGGGTATCATCATCAATATCAATTTCCCAGCCGATACAGCAGTTATGACGGCATTTATCGGCAATACACTTGAATTCCTCATAGTAATCGGGAGCAATAAACTTCATTAAATCCCCGCCTTTTTTTAAATTTTAAGTCTTATTTTCCAAGTTGTCAATATCCAAACCTCGTATTTTGCATATTTCTTTACAGTTTACCGCTTCGATTCACCCAAATACGCATCACGCATACTATATAAAGGAAGCATACTGCAAAAAAGGAGTTTATATATATGTTACTTTCATCATTACGCGTTGGTGAGTGTGCACTTATCGACTCAGTAAAAACCGAGGACAGTATGAGGCGGCGGCTTTACGAGCTTGGCTTTATCAAAGGAGCCGAGACCGTATGTCTTATGCGAAGTCCGCTCGGAAAAAGCGCAGCATACAGTATATGCGGCTCCGTGATTGCTTTGCGCGACCGCGATGCCATGACTATAGCCGTAAAGGAGAGTGAAAGCTGATGGGACTCACCTTTCGTTCAACGGGACGCGCTCTGAACTCCTCCGACAGCACCGCTCCCTGCGCTCTTTGCGTTGCGCTTGCAGGTAATCCGAACGTCGGCAAAAGCACCGTATTTAATGCACTTACAGGAATGCATCAGCATACAGGTAATTGGTCGGGTAAAACCGTATCGGGCGCGCAAGGCTGTTTTACATTTCGCGGACAGAAAATTCAGCTTATCGATATCCCCGGCTGCTACTCGCTTTCTGCGCGCACTCCCGAGGAAGAAATCGCCTGCGATATCATACGAAGCGGCGGTGCCGATAAAACGGTAGTAGTGTGCGACGCCACCTGTCTTGAGCGCAATCTTGCCTTATGCTTGCAGACAGCCGAGCTGACCGACGGCTGTATAGTTTGTGTAAATCTCGTTGATGAGGCCAAAAAACGCGGCATCTCTATAGACCGACGCCGTCTGCAAGAGTTACTCGGACTTCCCGTTGTATTTACCAATGCCCGAGCAAATATTGGTCTTAATGAGCTTTGCGAACACATGCTTTCAAATTCGCGTAGCTATGGACACGGCATAGAGTATCCCCAATACATAGAGGATGCTGTAGCTCGGCTTGAAGAAAATATAAAGACTGAATGTGAAAGCCGCGGTATTTCTGCGCGTTGGGCGGCAGTAAGACTTTTAGAAAGCGAAAATGCTCCCTTGGCTCTGCGCTTTCTTGATACCGAACAAACCAAAGCACTTCTGTGCTCTGTCCGTGAGCAATTTGAAGTAAACGGACTGACCGCGCAGGATATAACCGACGATATCTTCACCGCTCCGCTCAAGACCGCAAAGCGCATAGCAGAAAAGGCGGTAAGTTTCAGCAAGAATTCTGTATTTGAACGCGACCGCCGAATCGACCGCGTATTTACCGGCAAGTTGACCGCAATTCCCATATTGCTTTTGATGCTCTTGCTTGTCTTTTTTCTGACTGTAAGCGGTGCCAACGCGCCCTCTGCGCTGTTAAGTGCGGCATTTTCACGGCTCGAGGAATTTTTATACAGAGCATTTACCGAAATAGGCACTCCGAGGATAATATGCGAAATGCTGTTTCGCGGAATTCTGCGCACGCTTTGCTGGGTAGTTGCCGTAATGCTTCCGCCAATGGCGATATTTTTTCCGCTTTTCACTCTGCTTGAGGACTCAGGAATTCTGCCGCGCATAGCCTTTGATCTTGACCGCGCCTTCAGCGGCTGTAATGCCTGCGGAAAGCAGTCTCTCACCATGTGCATGGGCTTTGGCTGTAATGCCGCAGGGGTAGTCGGTTGCAGAATTATAGATTCACCGCGCGAGCGGCTGATAGCGATACTTACCAACTGCTTTGTTCCCTGCAACGGTAGATTTCCTGCCATGATAACGCTCATAACATTATTTTTTGTAGGCGCATCGGGTATTTTTTCGAAATTTAATGCGGCGCTGATATTAACGCTCTTTATTTTGCTCGGCATCGCCGCCACACTCATTTTTTCAAAGCTTTTATCTCTAACAGCGCTCAAGGGTATGCCAAGCTCCTTTATTCTCGAGCTTCCGCCCTACCGACGTCCGCAGTTTTTAAAGGTATTGATACGAAGTGTTTTTGACCGCACACTTTTTGTACTTGCAAGGGCAGTAGCCGTAGCGGCACCTGCGGGTCTTGTAATATGGCTTGCGGCAAATCTTTCTATAAACGGTATAACTGTTATAGAATACGTAACATCAGCGATTGATCCTTTCGCGCAAATAATCGGACTTGATGGCGTTATACTGACCGCTTTCATCCTCGGCTTTCCTGCAAATGAGATAGTTTTGCCTCTCATTCTTATGACCTACACCGCCACAGGCACACTCACCGACATCACCGAGCTTTCACTTATACGCACCGTGCTTGCCGAAAACGGCTGGACAGCGCTTACAGCGCTTAACTTTATATTATTTTCGCTGATGCATTTCCCCTGCTCCACCACCGTTCTCACCATAAAAAAAGAGACGGGCAGTCTCAAATGGACTGCTCTCGCCTTTCTTCTCCCCACCGTTGCAGGTTTAATATTATGTTTCCTCACTACCACTTTAACTAAAATATTCGGCGGAGTTTAAGCGACTGTTTGTTAGACAGAATCACTTTAAAACCGTTACATTTTTAAAATCTATCTTCATCCCGATATCAGGTATCTCTGCGCAAATAGGAAGTCCCGAGGGGGCAAGAGTAAGTGAATAGCCGTACAGCTCGGTACTGCCGCAAAGCAGATAGTTCCCATCCCGACTTTCGGGGAGCCGTTTTGTAAGCGAGGCATCTGAAATAAGCTCATACAAGATTTTTGCTACTGCCCCCGAGGGCAGGTCCTCAATTCTCGGTGAATATGTAAGACCCAAAAAGGATGCGGTAAATTCTGTTGCGGTACACTTGAATTCAAGCCCAGTAAGCTCTGTAGGAGTGCGTAGCTTCATACTGCAGTCTCCATTTTCGTCAACCGTAACATCGCATTCAAAGAGTTCTTCCTCAAACGATATTGCGGCTGTAAAGGATATCGAACGCATTTGCGCCGATACCGCCCGCTCACCGGAGCACGCACACAGCACACACAACAAGATCACGCAAATTACCTTTTTCAAAAGCTTCAGCTCCTACAGCTTCAGCTCCTCAATAATATCACTCGGCAGCATTGCACGGGCAGAACGCTTTGAAGCGGCGCGATCACCTGCGGCACCGTGCTCAAAGCAACCTATTCTTGCCGCTTTTTCGGGGGAAAGTCCCTGCGCGAGCAGAGAGACTATTATGCCCGAAAGCACATCTCCGCTTCCGCCTGTTGCCATGCCTGCATTGCCTGTTGTGTTGAAAAAAAGTCTGCCGTCGGGTTGGGCAACTATGCTGTTGGCACCCTTAAGCACTAAAACACAGTTATACTCTGTAGCAAAACGCGAAGCAAAGCCTATGCGGTCACGCTCGATCTCATCGACCGAAACGCCGCAAAGGCGCGCCATTTCACCCGGATGCGGAGTTAATATTATCGGAGCCTTTGTATTCTTGATAATATTTATGTCAGAGCATATAGCATTTATGCCATCGGCATCTAAAACTATCGGCTTTTCGCTTGCTTCAAGTATGCGCAAAACGGTAGATTTGGCTGTTTCGGTATTTGAAAGTCCGCACCCAACAAGCACCGCATTGCATTTCGCAAGCCTTTCACAAAGAAGCTCTTGCGGTATCAACGGAGAATTATCTGTACTTGTTTCAACAGGTATGGTTACCGCCTCGGGAAGTGAAGCGCAAAAAGCCGAGTAATTTTTATCGCAGACAAAGGCTTGCACAAGTCCTGCGCCCGAGCGCAATGCCGCCTTTGCCGCAAGAATACTCGCACCGCACATTCCGTAACTGCCGCAAACCGACAGCACACTTCCCCTGCTTCCCTTATGAGAATTTTTGGGCAGGGAGCCCAGAAAAGTCGGGTCTATTGTAAAAAGTCGGCTTTTAATTTCGGGAGTGCCGATATCTATTACCTTCACTTTTCCGCAGTATTCATTGGACTCGGGCAGGAAAAAGCAAGGCTTAAAGGCTATCATGGTAAGCGTAAGGTCGGCTTTAAAGGTAACGCCTGTTATGCCGCCGTCACACAAAACTCCGCTCGGTACATCAATAGCTACTCTGATCGTATCAAGACAGTTTATATACTCGATAAGACCTGCAAGCTTTCCGCTTATAGGTCGGTCAAGCCCTATGCCAAAAACAGCATCTATCACCATGAAATATTCACCGTCAAGCTCGGTGACCGTCTTGATATCATCGGTCAGAACGAATTGATTTTTTGCAGTATCGGTACGCGGAGACCCCTGCGGCAGCATTATCTCAATATCGGCTCCCGCCTGCGAAAGATAACGCGCCATAACAAAGCCGTCACCGCCGTTATTACCGTTTCCGCAGACAATAAGTATGCGCTTATCGGCAAGCTCATAACGCCGCAAAAGCTCCTTTGCCGCGCGTTCACCTGCACGAAGCATAAGTGTATCATAGGAAATGCCCTTTTCAACCGCCGCAATCTCTGCGGCGCAGATAAGTTCTTTTGTTAGTATATTCACGCTGATCTCTCCAAACAAAAAGGGACGGAAAGCCGCCCCTTTAGTATTTTATTTAAATGCGCTGTTTGCAATGAATTTCGGCATGGATTTGACCACCGCGCCGCGAATTCGCTCATCGGGAGCAAATACGAGCAGGCGGCTACCCTTGCCTTCCTCGTTGATGACCATAAAGTATGCCTCGGGGTCAGTAGGATTACAAGCAATTACCTGCTTTTTGAAGTTTCCTACAACCGGAGCGGCAGGATTATACTTTTCAACCCTCTCCACACCCGAAAGCTCGCAGGAAAGCTCTCTCTTGCGCGAGCTTCTTGCAATTATCTTGTCTACATCAAGTGTACCGTTGGTAACGATATACTCATACTCCACCGAAAGGCGCTTTGAAAGCCAGAAGGCACCGTATATAATGCCTATACATAAAAGTGCAAGTATGGACATAAATCCCGGATTATTTACACCGAGTAAGAAAAAAACAAACAAAAGCACACCGGCAAGTAACCATATTCCTGCCAACTTAAGCCAATCAAGTCCTGTTTTACGAATCTCAACTATCTGTTCAAAAAAGGTATCCATTTCAGTTCTCCTAAAAAGTTTTTACTGCAATTTTTCAAGGTTTTTCCTTTTTGCTTGCATTATAGTATATTTTAGTATATAATAATAAAAATTGCAAGTAATATATTTAATTTTTTAAGATTTTGAGGTGTTTTATGAAAATATTGCCTGATTTCACCCTTATAAACGCTGAAACAAGCCCTGTCATTGTCAAAAAAGGTGACGAAGATAATGCAAACGGTATACCGCTATATAATGAGCAGTCGGTATTTTTATGGAATTACCTGCTTGAAAACAGTTGCGGAAAAGAACAACTTTTGCATGCACTCTTGGAAAGGTTTGATATTTCAACCGTACTTGCGCTCAACTATATAGATAAGTTCTTAAAGCCGCTCATTGAAAAAGGAATTATAAAGCCATGAGTAAAAAAAATGAAACAGCATTGAGCTGGATATTTCGGCAGATAAAGCGTTTTATCCCCGGCATTCTTCTTATTACCGTGCTTGATGCCGTCAGCGCGTTAACCGGAGTAGCGCTCGCCTTTATTTCAAAGGGTCTGCTCGATAAAAGCGGGAATGACAGTAAGCTGTTCTTCGGAATAGTGCTGATAGCGGTGGTTATCGTTACCATCCTTATTACTGCACTTGTATCTATAATAAACGTCCATGTAAACGGGAAAATGGTCATCTCCATGAGAACGCATCTGTTTTCCCAGCTTGTCAGAAAGAAGTACCCTGCAATATCCAAGCATCACACAGGTGACCTGCTCAACCGCTTTACCTCGGATGTTGATATTATTGCCAACACCGCCACTTCGACCCTGCCTAACGCGGTCTCTATGGTAGTGCGCATAATCGCAGGCATCGGCGCATTGGTAATAATGAATCCGTTATTCGCGCTTGCGGTGCTTTTGATAGGCTTTTGTGTGCCCGCGCTCGGCAGACTGCTCAGCCAAAAATATAAGTTTATGCACAAAGAGGTTCAGCAGACCGAGGGCGTTGCCCGCTCCTTTATGCAGGAGAGCTTTGCCAATATCGTTGTTATAAAATCCTTCAGAAGCGAAGCGCCGATACTCGGCAGACTTTCCCGATACTTACAGGATAATCTTCGCATAAAAATAAAGCGGAATTTTGTTTCGGTCGCCATTCATTTTCTGCTCAACAGCTTTTTTAACCTCGGCTATTACGGTGTTCTTATCTGGGGCGCGTTCAGCCTTTCGAGCGGACTTACCTACGGTACGCTCAATGCATATCTACAGCTCATAGCCCAGCTTCAAGCCCCACTCAAAAATGTTTCGGGAATACTTCCGCAATACTATCAGGCTTTAGCTTCGGCTGAAAGACTTATGGATATCGATAACATAGAAAATGAGGCGCGTCAGCCTGATGAAGCGGCGGCAGAAAAGTTAAGAAGCAGCTTCGAGCGGCTTTCGGTCAATAACGTAGCCTTTGCTTACGATAACGAGCTGATACTCAAAAATTGCAGCTTTGAGGTGCAAAAAGGCACTATAACCGCCATTACAGGCGAATCAGGTTGCGGAAAGAGCACCCTTTTCAAGCTTTTGCTCGGTCTGTACGAGCCGTCAGGCGGTAGCATTACCGTTAACGGAGATACTACGGTGGACCCCTCAACGCGTTGCCTTTTCTCTTATGTTCCGCAAGGAAATATGATACTTTCGGGTACTATCAGGGAAAACATCACCATGTGCGACCCCGATATCAGCGATGAACAGATAATATCCGCGGCAAGGGCGGCGGCTATCTACGATTATATTGAGACCCTACCCGACGGTCTTGACACCGTGCTTTCCGAGCGCGGAGCAGGACTTTCCGAGGGACAGATACAGCGTATATCCATCGCGCGCGCCCTGCTCAACGATACTCCCGTGCTTTTGCTTGACGAAGCCACCTCTGCGCTTGACGAGACCACCGAAACTCTCGTTCTCGGCAATATAAAATCCATGACCGATAAAACGGTGCTTTTCATAACCCACCGCAATACATCCATATCGGTCTGCGACCGTATCGTCCACGCCGCCGACGGAAAATATACCGTTGTGAAATAAATGTATTACATTATTATATATTTATACAACAAATGCGGAAGAAGTCAAACTTCTTCCGCATTCATCATTTCGTATCAAAAAGGAGCATTCGCTTGGCTTAGTGTTTTATTAGTTTGAATATTACTCCGTAGGTCCAAGAACAACATCCATACCGGCAATATATTTTTTCAGTCTGACCAGATCAAGAATATCAATTTTGTCGTCTGCATTTACATTCCATTTGGTTTGTGTCTCCTCGTCAACAGCCGACAATTTGAGCAACGCAGTTCTTAAAACAACCAGATCTGACGCATTTATAAAACCGTCATCATCAGCATCGCCATAGCGGATAAGAAAGTGCCATTCGGCATTGATAATAGCGTCGTTATAGCTGTTTATAGTAATGTTATTTTTATCTTCTTGAGTACCGTAAAAATAAACATCCGTAAGATTTGGGCA
>JAFPCJ010000062.1 GCA_017423885.1 Clostridia bacterium
GAATATTAAGGAGACAAAAATGGCTACACCTAATTATAAGCTTACAAGGCTGACCTGCTTTTTCTCATATATAACGGCAGCCGCGGCGTTCAGCCTTCCGCCGCTTCTGTTTATGACATTCCGCGAAATGTACGGAATAACCTATACGATGCTCGGAACGCTCGTTCTGGTGAATTTCTGCACACAGCTCGGCATTGATCTCATTTTTTCGTTCTTTACAAAATATTTTAATATCAAGCTGTCCACCATGGCGATGCCGTTGCTCACCACCTTTGGACTCGGCGTATACGCGCTTTCGCCGGTTTTGTTTCCAAACAATGTTTATCTCGGTCTGCTTATAGGAACAGTGCTTTTCTCCTTTGCTTCGGGCTTTGGAGAGGTGCTTATAAGCCCGATAGTGGCGGCAATTCCATCAGAGCATCCCGACAGAGATATGAGTCTGCTCCATTCGCTTTACGCTTGGGGAGTTTTAAGCGTTGTTATCATAAGTACGATATTCTTCAATCTCTTTGATGCAAAATATTGGATGTATCTTGCCGGCTTCTTTGCTCTGCTGCCGATAATAACATTTATACTTTTTGCTATATCTCCGATACCTGACTTGGAGCTTGGAAACAAAAAGACCGATAGCTCTTCTGCCAAAAAGCGAACGGTAGGTCTCGCATTATGCGCCGCCTGCATTTTCCTTGGAAGTGCGGCAGAAAATGTTATGACAAATTGGATCTCGGGATATGTTGAAAGAGTGCTCGGTGTTTCCAAGCAATACGGCGATATCCTCGGTCTCGCTTTGTTTGCTTTGCTTTTGGGCGCAGGCAGAACCATATATGCAAAGATAGGAAAGAACATTACAAATACCCTGCTTTTCGGAATGATAAGCTCGGTTGCTTGTTATCTTACCGCCGCTCTTTGCGATATTCCTGTTGTTGCTATGCTTGCATGTATACTTACAGGTCTTTGCACCTCTCTGCTCTGGCCCGGAACACTTATACTAATGGAAGAAAAGATAGTAAATCCCGGAGTTGCCGCTTATGCACTTATGGCGGCAGGCGGTGATTTCGGCGCTTCCGTGGCGCCACAGCTTTTAGGCGTTATAGCCGATAAGGTCACAGTAAGCTCGTTTGCACAGAAAATGGCTGAAAGCATGTCTGTGTCACCCGATCAGATAGGGCTTAAAGCAGGTATGCTCATAACCGCCCTTTTCCCATTGCTCGGTATCGCGGTTATTCTTATCATTAAGCGATATTTCACTAAAAAAACATAAATTCTGGCATATTTTATATTCGGCTTAATAATTGACAAACCTCAAAATATAGGCTATAATATAGTTACACTTTTACATGACTGACGGATCAGCGGAAAAAACCGCGAGGAAATGTAAGAGCTTTTATGCCGACCGTCTGGGCGATCTGACTTTTGTGTAAAGTCAGGTCGCCTTTTGTGTTTTTTAGTGTGGCAACCATTGATTTACAGCACCAAGGAGGTAAAAAATATGGAACATACAAATTGGAAAGGCTTCAATTCAGGAGCTTGGCAAAACGATATCGATGTGCGTGATTTTATTCAGCAGAACTACTGCGCATATACCGGCGACAGTTCTTTTCTCTCGGGAGCGAGCGAGCGCACCAAGACTCTTATGAAAAAGGTAGAGTCGCTTTTTGCGCTTGAGCGTCAGTTCGGCGGAGTATTGGATATCGATACCGCAACCGTTTCTTCGCTCACAAGCTTTGCACCCGGATATATAGATAAGGACAACGAGATAATCGTAGGTATGCAGACCAACCGTCCGCTAAAGCGCGGCGTAAACCCCTTTGGCGGTATGAGAATGGTAAAGCAGGCATGCGAAGCCTACGGATATAAATTAAGCTCTAAGGTAGAGGAAGAATTCCGCTTCCGCACCACTCATAATGACGGCGTTTTCCGCGCTTATACCGACGAAATGCGTCAAGCCCGCAAATGTCATGTTATAACAGGACTTCCCGATGCTTACGGTCGCGGCAGAATCATCGGAGACTACCGCAGAGTAGCACTCTACGGTATTGACCGTCTTGTGGAAGAAAAGAAAAAGGACAAGGCTCACCTTGCTGACGGTTTTTTCAACACCGAGACTACCCGTCTTGACGAGGAGCTTTATCAGCAGATAGCATTTCTCGGCTACATGAAGGAAATGGCGGCTATGTACGGCTTTGATATCAGTCAGCCTGCCGCTAATGCACGTGAAGCTATACAGTGGACTTATTTTGCATACCTTGCCGCAATAAAGGAGCAAAACGGTGCGGCAATGTCACTCGGAAGAGTAAGCACCTTCTTTGATATTTATATTCAGCGTGATATTCAAAACGGTACACTTACCGAAGAAGGCGCCCAAGAGCTTATGGATGATTTTGTTATCAAGCTTAGAATTGCTCGCCATCTTCGCACTCCCGAATACAACGAGCTTTTCGGCGGAGATCCCATGTGGATCACCGAGGCACTCGGCGGTATGGGTGAGGACGGCAGAACGCTTGTCACCAAGAGCACCTTCCGTATGCTTAACACGCTTTACACTCTCGGCTCCTCGCCCGAGCCTAATCTTACCGTTCTCTGGTCAAATTCTCTGCCCGAGCATTTCAAGAAATTCTGTGCAAAGGTTTCGGCAGATACCGATTCCATACAGTATGAAAATGATGACATCATGCGCCCGATATACGGTGACGATTATGCCATTGCCTGCTGTGTTTCGGCAATGAAGCTCGGCAAGCAGATGCAGTTCTTCGGCGCCCGTTGCAATCTTGCAAAGCTTCTGCTCATCGCCATAAACGGCGGCTACGATACCACAAGCGGTATTCATATCGGACCTCAAATGCCTGTAATGCAGGGCGATGAATTGGATTACGAAGAGGTTTCAAAGCGCTATGACATTTACATTGAATGGCTCAGTAAGCTTTATGTAAATACCATGAATGTAATTCATTATATGCACGATAAATACGCCTACGAAAAGACTCA
>JAFPCJ010000063.1 GCA_017423885.1 Clostridia bacterium
ACTAATACATACTAATAAACGGGACTGTCTCACAGAAGACAGTCCCGTTTTGTTATTGGTCAATATAATTATTTAGCATACGCCTTATAAAGCTCTATCTGATCGAAAACCGCAGGCCAGCGTGAAGCGGCTCCGAGTGTTACACAAATATACTGTCTGCCGCCCTGCGACTGACCGAAGCTTGCAATGCAAAAGCCCGATTCGTTGACATATCCTGTTTTACCGCCGTCTATTTGTGCGGTCTCGGGCTCTGTGCCGTACATATAGCTGAACAGCGTGCTTGTCATTGTTATTCCCTCGGGGTGTTGCTCGGTCTTCGAGGTGGTATACTGAAAGGTTGAAAGCAGCTTTCTGCAGAACGGATCCTGCATTGCCGCCTCAAGGATGACCGCCATATCCGCGGCGGTAGAATAATGGTCCTTATCGTAAAGACCGGTGCAGTTAGTAAAGTGAGTATTCTTCAGTCCAAGTTCGCGGCACTTTTCATTCATAAGCTTAACAAAATTTTCTTCATTTCCGCTTATCTTGTAGGCAAGACCGAGCGCCGCATCACCGCCCGACGGCAGTATACAGCCATAAAGCAGGTCCGACATCGTAAGCTTTTCGCCTATGCTAAAGCCTGCCGAGGTGGCGCCTGCAAGGTAGATCGGGTCGGTGATCTCAATCACCATTTCAAATGTATCGTCAAAATTAGTTATTTGCTCACAGGCAACAAGCGCCGTCATTATCTTGGTGGTGGACGCAGGTGAGGTCCTGACCGAAGAATCGCGCTCTGCTACTATTAGCGAAGCCGCAGTATCTATCACTATAATATGACGGCTTGTAATATTCTCGCCTATCACAGCGGTATTCTCATCTGCCACAGCATAAAGAGACTTCTTTTCTTCCTTGACCTTATCTTGGGTTGCGGCAGTTCCCTTTTGCGATGCATCCTTTTGAGCGGCTTTTGAAATGCCGTTTACGGTAAATATCATTACAACTGCCAGAACTATAGCCACAGCCGTCACTATGGGAAGCTTGCCAAAACGCACCGCCTTACACTTTGAGCTTGAAGCTTCATATTCGGTATCAGGCTCCGTTTGCAAAACAAAAGCTTCTTCCTCGCGCTTTGGGGAATTCTTTTCTTCAAGCTCCCTTTCAAGCCTTCTGAAATAATCCCCGTAATCCTTTTCATTTATATAATCAGCCATTTTACACCTATTCTATCCCTTACAGGGAGTTATATACTTTATATATTATATACCATACGAATGAATTTTTCCACATATTTTATTTTTTTGTTTATATTTATAAAATTTTACATTTTTCAAAAAAACTGTTGCATTTTAAAAAGAAATGTGGTATTATATGAGATGCTGTAAAGTTGGGGGACTATCCCAACATATTGAAATCACGGTAAGGAGGTGTCATCATGCCGAATATCAAATCCGCAAAGAAGCGCGTGCTCGTAAGCAAAGCAAACAATGAGCGCAATAAGGCTTACCGTTCCGCTTTGAGAACTGCTATCAAAAAGGCTGACGCCGCAATTGATGCCAAGGCCGCAGATGCAAGTGAGGCCGTTAAGGTTGCTGTTAAGAAGATCGATCAGGCTGCTGTTAAGGGAATCATCCACAAGAACAATGCCGCCAGAAAGAAGTCTCAGCTTGTAACCAAGCTCAATGCTAACGCATAAGAAATTAAATTTTATTTTTTGCAAAAAATAAGAGATCAGAGCCGTACATCAAGTGTGCGGCTCTGTTTTTTTAGTATTTTTTAGAAAAACCGTATTTTTTTGTTGTACATAAAGAGAATTTATGATACAATAATTTTTAAGATGTCTAATAATATTCGTTTTTAAAAATAAGGAGCTATCAAATGCATTTTCCCTTTATTTCCCGCAAAATATGCCTTGTTTTGACCTTGGTGCTGCTCGCCGCTTCTTGCGGCATCGGTATAGCATTAGGTCTTACCGAGGGCTTAAAATTCATTATGACTTCAGGAAGCTTCAGCAGTTCGTTCTCGTCTGTTACTTCAAACGCGGAAGAGCCGTCCTCGCTTCCATCATCCTCGCAAGAGACTACTTCTTCTGTTGCGCCGCCCGTTCCCGAAATCGGTCTTGTGATCACCTCACCGTCAAAGCTTGATGTTACGGTCACACAGCCCAAGACCACCATTACAGGTACAAGTGATGCCGAGCACCCGCTTAAAATGAACGGCAAGGAGATTGAACGTGATCAAAACGGAGCTTTTTCGATAGATGTTGAGCTGAAATACGGCAACAACGCCTTCACCTTTGAGCACAAGGGCAAGACTACTGTTTGCAACATCCGCTACAGATATGTGATAATCCAGTCCTATGATCCATCCAATTCCCGCAAGGCGGATGGCGGCACAAAGCTTACGGTGACTGTTTTAGCAAGAGTAGGCGCTACCGTCACAGCCGAGCTTAACGGTCAAAAGCTTACGCTTAACCGTCAGAGTGCCGACGGACTTGCTCAGGATGCTTTTTGTCACTTCAACAACGTTTTCACCCTTCCTGCCGCTACTTCGAGTGTTCAAAATCTCGGAAAGATAAAGTTTACCGCCGAATTCAACGGCATGAGCGAAAGCTTTTCATCGGGAAATATATCGGTGAACAAAATATATATTCCGCAGATAGCTGAGGTCGTTATTTTCTCTGCCGAGACCTTTAACGGTAACTCAACCGATAATGACACACGACCCACAAACAACTATCTGCCTGCAGGAACGCTTGATTATGTTACCGGCTCTTTCTCTAAAAGGGACGGCAAGTACAACAATCATTTCCTTGAGCTTCGATGCGGAAGACGAATATATTCAAGCATGTATATAACACCCGGCGCCAACAACAAAAAGCAGGTTGCCAAGGTTTATGAAGGGTATCTTCCCGACCACAACGAGCTTTCGGTGGCGGCTTTAACTCAAGACGAGAAGTTCACCACACTCACGCTCAACACGCTCTGGAAAGCGCCCTTCTTGCTTGATCTTTTGCCGCAGGCGTACAGCAATCCTGCAAAGCAGGATTATACCGTTTCTTCCTTTACCGCGCAGTATGTAGAGATAAAATTCTGTTATGCTACAGTCTTTTCGGGCAATATAGAAATATCAGCCGATAATCCGCTGTTCAGCAAAGCCACCATCACGCAGAATGCCGAAAACGCAGTCTTGAGGTTGTATTTCCGCAAAACAGGAGCATTTTACGGTTGGGATTGCCTTTACAACGAGAGCGGTCAGCTTGTATTTAAGTTCCGTCATCCTGCAAAGCCAAAGGCAGGAGACAATGTCTACGGAGTTGACCTTACAGGCATCACAATTTTGGTGGATGCAGGTCACGGCGGAATTGATCCCGGTGCAGGCGGCGGTATTTACGAGGAAGAAATGCGTAACCTCATGCTTGCCAATAAGCTCAAGGCAGAGCTTGAAAAAACAGGTGCCACCGTTAAGATGACAAGAACCTCTGATGCCACGCTTTATTCCGATCAGAGAATCCAGCTCTATCGCAGTATAAGCCCCGATTTTCTTGTGTCGGTGCATCATGATTCAAGCAGTTCTGCATCAGCCAACGGCTTTGGCTCATTCTATACCACGCCGTTCTCCCAATATGCGGCAAAAAGGGTATTTGAGCATACGGTAAACACCGAAATTTATAAGCGCAGCAACTGGACCAAGCTTGCATGGCATCATTTCTATATGACGCGAATGACCTACTGTCCTTCAGTTCTCACCGAAAACGGTTTTGTTTCAAGCACCTTTGACAAGGCGGGAATCGCAAGCGATGATACAAACAACAAAAAAGCGGTTGCAATAACCAAAGGAATCGCAGATTATTTTAAATCCTTGATCAACTAATTATATGGAGTGAAAAAAATGAGTAATTTTAACATCGATACCAAATGTGTGCAGGGCGGCTATACCCCCGGAAACGGCGAGCCGCGTCAGATCCCGATCATTCAGAGCACCACCTTTAAGTATGCTACGGGCGAGGACATGGGCAAGCTCTTTGATCTTGAAGCAAGCGGATATTTTTACACCCGCCTGCAAAACCCCACCAACGATTCGGTTGCCGCAAAAATCTGTGAGCTTGAGGGCGGTACCGCCGCTATGCTCACCTCATCCGGTCAGGCGGCATCCTTTTATTCGGTATTTAATATCGCTTCCTGCGGAGATCATATAGTATCCTCTTCATCCATCTACGGCGGCACCTTCAACCTTTTCAATGTGACTATGAGACGCATGGGAATAGAGTTCACCTTCGTTGCCCCTGATTGCTCCGACGAGGAGCTTAACGCCGCATTCCGACCCAACACAAAGGCGGTATTCGGAGAGACCATTGCAAACCCTGCGCTTACCGTGCTTGATATCGAGCGCTTTGCTAATGCCGCTCACGCTCATGGCGTTCCGCTTATAATCGACAACACCTTTGCAACACCCGTAAACTGCCGTCCCTTTGAGTGGGGCGCCGATATCGTGACCCACTCCACCACAAAATATATGGACGGTCACGGTGCAGGAGTAGGCGGTTGTATAGTTGATTCAGGCAAGTTTGATTGGACGAAATACCCCGAAAAATTTGCAGGGCTTTGCACTCCTGATGACAGCTATCACGGCGTTACCTATACCGAGCGCTTCGGTCTTGCAGGTGCTTATATCACCAAGGCAACTGCACAGCTTATGCGCGACCTTGGCTCTATACAGTCTCCGCAGAATGCATTTTTGCTTAATCTCGGACTCGAAAGTCTGCACGTTCGCATGAAGCGTCACAGCGAAAACGGTCAGGCAGTTGCAGAATTCCTCGCAAAGGATGACCGCATCGCATGGGTAAACTTCCCCGGTCTTGAAAGCAATCCCTACAATGCCTTGGCACAGAAATATCTGCCCGATGGAATTTGCGGAGTTGTAAGCTTCGGAGTAAAGGGTGGCAGAGAAGCGGCACAGAAGTTTATGCAAAACCTCAAGATCGCCGCTATTGAGACTCATGTTGCCGATGCAAGATCCTGCTGTCTGCATCCTGCAAGCACAACGCACCGTCAGATGACCGATGAGGAGCTTTTGGCGGCAGGCGTACCCTCCGATCTTGTACGCTTCTCCTGCGGCCTTGAAAGTGCCGCAGACCTCATTGCCGATATCGATCAGGCACTCAACAATATATAACTAAAAGGAGACGGTAGATCAATGCCTATTAAAATACCCAACGACCTGCCGGCGGTCAAAACATTAAATGACGAAAACATCTTCGTAATGACCGAGACGCGTGCCATTACGCAGGATATTCGTCCGCTCAAGATTCTGCTTCTTAATCTTATGCCCAAAAAGATCGAGACCGAAACGCAGTTATCGCGTTTACTCGGAAACTCGCCGTTGCAGGTTGATCTTACGCTGATACACACCAAGTCCCACCAATCCAAAAATACCTCTGCCGAGCATCTTTTTACATTTTATCAAACCTTTGACGATGTAAAGCATCTGACCTTTGACGGTATGATAATTACAGGCGCGCCCGTTGAAAACATGCCGTTCGAGCAGGTTGAATATTGGAAAGAGATATGCGATATAATGGAATGGACCAAAACTCATGTTCACTCCACGTTCCATATCTGTTGGGGTGCACAGGCGGGACTTTACTATCACTATGGCATAGGTAAGCAGCCGCTTGATAAAAAGCTTTTCGGCATTTTCGAGCATACAGCAGATTATAAGAAATCTATTCTTCTTCGCGGCTTTGATGATAAATTCATGGTGCCTCATTCGCGTCATACCACGGTGGACCGCGCTGATATTGAAGCTGTACCCGAACTCAAAATACTGTCATCCTCCAAGGATGCAGGCGTTTATATCGTATCAAGCGAGGGCGGTAAGCAGTTCTTTATTACAGGCCACTCGGAATACGATGCAGAAACGCTCAAAAACGAATATGTGCGCGATGTAAACGAAGGAAAGCCCATAGAAATTCCCAAAAATTATTTCCCCGATGATGATCCCGAGCGCGATCCGCTTGTTACATGGCGCTCACATGCAAATCTTCTTTATTCAAACTGGCTTAACTATTTTGTTTATCAGACTACGCCGTATGATATAAACGAGATCAAATAACAAAATACCTGCATACGCTTTTGTAATTCAAAGTATATGCAGGTATTATTTATTTATAAATTTCTTCGGCAAAGTGCTTCAGTATTTTAAATGCGAAGCTTTCTGCTTCATATATTTGCTCTTTTGGGAAACGGCCGGCTCCCCATTCAAGGTTAAGCCACCCCTTATAATCCACTTCCTTTAATGCCGCGGCAAAATCAGTCCAATTAATATTGCCCATATGAAGCAAGCTGTGAGCATCGTCATGCGCGAAATTATCATGCATGTGCAAAGCGATAAGCCTTTTTCCGAGCAATCGCGCAAAATGAGCAGGAGCAATTCCCGCACAGTTGGCATGACCTGTATCAAGGCAAGCGGCAAGATAGGGCGAATCCATCATGTCAATATACCTAATAATTGTTTCAGGCTGTGATGTGACGGGCGCCAATTCATCGCTTTTAAAGGGTACTCCCGGCATATTCTCAAGCGCTATTCTCACCTTGTATTCCTCGGCTGTCGGCAACACACTTTCTAACACATGACGGTTTATAGCCTCAAATTCCGCCGCATCATACTCGGTCTTCCAATGTGGCATGGCGCCATGCATTACCATCGTGTCACATCCAACTATCCTTGTAGCAATTACGGATTTTTTCAGCGCCTCAATGTTCTCGTCTAATTTTTCGGGATGTCCCTCGGTGAAAACAGGAAACGGAGCATGAGTCAAAGCAATGCAGATACCAGCACTTTGTGCAAGACGCGCATCCTCTTTAAAATAACCTTCAAAGCTTACGGCATCAGCTTCAAAAAGTCTGCGCCCCGGCTTTATCTCATTATGCGGTATACCGTAATCTACGCCTTTGTATCCTATTTCCGCCATTTTGTTGAAGGCTTCGCTACGGTCAACCTTATAGTAAAACGCCCCTATTCCTGATGAAAGCTTCATATTTACATCTCCTGCTTTTTATGATATATTAAAAGTATACTACTGATTTTTTTAGCCGTCAAGAAATTCATATCATAATTCTTGGTGAAATGGTTAACTTGAAAGGAGCTTTTTATGAAAAAGAAGCTGTTATTATTAATAATACCGCTGATTCTTTTTTTATTTACACCTGTCCCCTCTCCCGTATATAAGGACGGTGGCACTCGTGCATATACCGCGCTAACTTACAAAATCGTCAGATGGCAACGATTGCAAGACAGCGGCAAAGTTTTCAAAAAAACCAAGGTGTATCCTTTTCCTTTGAATTTCCTGACCGTTGACGAGCTTTGGGAAAAAGAACTTGAAGAAATGAATCCATAACAGTAAAAAAAGCAACGCTAAGCTTCTGTAATGATGCCGTAGCGTTGCTTTTATGTATTATTTTGATTCAGTGTTTTCTTCCTGCCTTCTGCGCAGGATATTTTTTTGCATCGTATCAAATATACGGTCGCCTATCTCGTTGCTGTTGACCGTCTCAAGTTCCCAGGCGGTAACAACATCAAGGATATCAAAATGAATAACCGTTTTGCGGCGAAAGATGTTTTTGGGCAACTGCTTTGTGTGATCAAGTGTGCATACAACTATCGGCACCTTCGCCTTGTAAGCGATCTTGAGTGCGCCGTTACGCAAAGGCTGAAGGTTGCCGTCCTTACTGCAATACCCCTCGGGGAATATGACCATAGAAGCCTTATCCTCCGAAATAAGCTTTGACGCAGAAATAATGGTTTTTACCGCCTCGCGATTATTTTCGCGATCTATCGGCAGGCAGTTAAGCTTATGCATAGCCCTTGAAATAAAGGGCATCTGCGTATATATCTCTTTTTTGCCTACAAAACCAAGCTCGGCTTCGGGCAGCGAGTAAAGGATAATGGCAGGATCGAGATCGTGCAGATGATTTGATACCAACAAAAATCTTGTATCCTGCGGCACCTTTTCCTTGCCCGTTATCTCAACCTTGATACGTGCAAAGGTAAAGACCATAGGGAGCGAAAAATCAACAAGAGTGCGGTAAAAACGCGAAAACCTTTCAGGCGGTGAAAGAACCGGAGTGTCCGGATTATTTTTACAAAGACGGCT
>JAFPCJ010000064.1 GCA_017423885.1 Clostridia bacterium
AAAGGTCGGCGTTACCAAGGAGTTTATGGAGGAGGAGCTTAAGAAGATAGGCGATGTTTCCAACAGTCAGATGAAGGCTCCTTATTTTGAGATACCTGTTTTCTATACGCTTGACGGCGGCGACCTTCTTGCAGGCATAGATACCGCAAAAGTTGTAATGGGAGAAGATTACTACCTTACAAAAATAGAGCTTTTGCCCCATTTTTATGATGCGGCATATAATGCCAACGGTTACATATTCCTGCCTGACGGCAGCGGAACGATATCCGAGCTTTCTCATCATGAGAGAATAATGACTTCACTCGATATTCCGTTCTACGGTTCGGATTTTGCGATAGACCATAAGGAGCTTTCCGATATTGATTCCTATGCGCCGTTCCCCGTGTTCGGTTGCAAGCAGGACGATGCATCGGTCTTCTGCGTGGTAGAAAGCGGAGACGCTATGGGCGGAGTATCGCTCCGTATCTCTACAGGGGAGGAAACCACTACCCGAGTTTATCCGTGGTTCAATTATCTTGTTCGCGATGAGATAGACCTTAAGGGCTATGAGGAAAAGAATTCGCAGAATACCTATACCGAAACGGTTGAAAAAAATCCGTACACGGTGCGCTACCACTTCCTTTATGGGGGCAGCTCCGCCTATTCGGGAATGGCTCAATATTACAGAAGCTATCTCGAAAAGACCGAGGCGCTGAAAATGACTTCCGCCGAGGATTATGCACTTAACATTAATTACATAGGCGCTTTCACCAAGAAAAAGACGATACTCGGTATCGCTTATAACGGCAGCGAATCGGCTACCACCTTTGAGCAGGCTCAAAGCATTACCGAGGAGCTTAAAAAGGCGGTATCTTCTAAAGTAGAGGTATCCTTTGAGGGCGCAGTAAACGGAGGACTTGATTTCGCGCTCGCATCCAAGCTTAAGCTTGAAAAGAAGCTGGGCGGTGAAAAGGGCTATAAGGCTCTTTGCGAGGCACTTAAAAAGCAGGGTGACAGTTGCGTGCTGAAGCTTGATTTTATGCGTGTTTTTGCTTCTGGCAACGGTCTTAACGAGAAAACGCACCTTGCGCGCTTCCTCGATAAGAATTTTGCAAAGCTTTATGACTATTCTCCTGCTACAGGTCTTTTAGAGCCTGAAAACTCGGCATACCTTGTTTCTCCTGCGGCTTATAAGGAGATAGTTTCCTCGCTTGCAAAGGAATACGGTAAGCTTGATACCAAGCAGATATATCTCAGCACCGCCGCATCTTACCTTTCGGGTGACTATAAAGAGGATGCAGAGCTTTCGCGCGAGCAGGCAAAATACGCTGTAAGCACTCTTTTGCAGAGTCTTTCAAAGAAGAACGATATCCGTTCGGACGGCTGTAACGCCTATACTCTTAAATATCTTTCCAAGATATCCGATCTTCCCGTAAGCGATTCGGGCTACAGAATAACCTCATATTCGGTACCCTTTGTTGCTATGGTGCTTCACGGCAGCATACCCTACAGCGGTCCTGTGCTTAATAATCAGGGCAACTATCAAAAGGCATTGCTCAATTCCATTGAGAGCGGAGCCGAGCTTGCATTCAGCCTTATGAACGAGGAGCCTATAGTATTCTCGGATACCCATTATAACAAGTTCTATTCCATGACTTATGAAACATGGAAGGAGAAGATCCCCGAGGAATACTTAAATGCTCAAAAGGTGCTTGAGCCGCTAAAATCGCTTAAGATCACAGAGCACCGTCATATAAGTGAAGACGTAAACGCCGTTACCTATGAGGACGGCACCGTCATCTATCTCAACTACGGCGAAACGGCTGCTACGGTAAACGGAGTTACGGTTGAAGCCGCAAGCTATAAAGCAGTAAAGGGGGAGTAAATAATGAGAAAAAAGAAAAGCGCTCTGCTTGCTAACCGAAATAAATCGGGCTATTTATTTACAGCCCCCTACATCATAGGAATGCTCGTACTGTTTATTCCTACCGTTGTTTACTCGCTGATCTATTCTTTCAGTAAGGTAGAAATACAGTTCGATAATGTTGCTACAACCTTTGTAGGCTTTAAAAACTTTACCGATGCATTCGGCGTGGATATCTATTTCAGACAGTATCTGCTTGATGCGGTAAGAGGAATGCTTATAAATACCGTTATAATCCTGCTGTTCAGCTTCTTTGTTGCAAATCTGCTCAATCAGAAGTTTGTAGGACGCGGATTTGCGCGAGCCATCCTCTTCCTGCCTGTTATTCTTTCAACAGGTATCGTTGCAGAGGCTGATATCGGAAATGTTGTAAGCGATATGTTCGCTTCCGATTCCAACAGCGCCGACTCCATTGCAACGGCATTCTCGTCATCGGGATTTTTGTCAGCCTTCAGCCTTGAGGAGATCATTTCCTCTATAAAAATAAGCGAAAGCATGACAAACACCATCATCTACGCTATAGACAACACCTATACGATAGTAAACCATTCGGGCGTTCAGATACTTATATTCCTGTCGGCACTGCAGTCGATATCACCGTCTGTATTCGAGGCGGCAAAGGTTGAGGGCGCTACCAAATGGGAGGAGTTCTGGAAGATAACCTTCCCCATCCTTACTCCTATGATCCTCGTAACGGTCGTCTATACGATAGTTGATACCTTTACAAACCCTGAATACAAGGTGCTTACCTATATTCAGACCAACGCCTTCGATAACAACAAGCTCGGTTATGCTTCTGCACTTTCGTGGATATACTTCCTG
>JAFPCJ010000065.1 GCA_017423885.1 Clostridia bacterium
AGGTTTCCTCAATATAGCAGAATCTAAAAAAGCACCTCGCCCGAAAGCGAGGTGCTTTAAAATTAATTATTATGCGCCGAACTTTGCAACATTGAGCTTTATACCAGGACCCATTGTGGTTGCGATGGTGCAGGACTTAACGTACTGACCCTTTGTAGCAGCCGGCTTAGCCTTGATAATAGCGCCCATAAGAGCATCGAAGTTCTCCTGAAGCTTTTCAGGACCAAAAGAGACCTTACCGATCGGGCAGTGGATGATGTTGGTCTTGTCGAGACGGTACTCGATCTTACCTGCCTTTGCCTCGGTAACAGCCTTAGCAACGTCAGGAGTAACAGTACCTGCCTTCGGGGTAGGCATCAAACCGCGAGGTCCGAGGATCTTACCCAAACGGCCTACAACGCCCATCATATCAGGCGAAGCAATAACAACATCAAAATCGAGCCAGTTTTCATTCTGGATCTTTGCAACGAGCTCTTCAGCTCCAACAAAGTCAGAGCCTGCTTCTTTAGCGGCGTCTGCCTTGTCACCCTTCGCGAAAACGAGGGTTCTTACAGTCTTACCGGTTCCGTTCGGAAGAACAACTGCGCCTCTGACCTGCTGATCAGCGTGGCGAGAGTCAACGCCCAAACGAACATGGATCTCAACTGTCTCATCAAATTTTGCAGTACCGGTCTTTACAGCAACGGCAACTGCTTCATTAACATCGTAAAACTTACCTGCTTCGATAAGCTTTGCGCTGTCATTATACTTTTTACCGTGTTTCATTGTGTACCTCCCAATAAGTGGTTAAATCGGAAATTTCCTCCCACGATAGAGAGAATTAATCGACTACCTCAACGCCCATACTGCGTGCAGTACCGGCGATCATGCTCATAGCAGCCTCGATGCTCGCAGCATTAAGGTCGGGCATCTTGGTCTCGGCGATCTTCTTGATCTGCTCTTTCGTGATCTTTGCGACCTTGGTCTTGTTCGGGGTTCCCGAAGCAGTCTCAATTCCGCAAGCCTTCTTGATCAGGACAGCCGCAGGCGGTGTCTTGGTGATGAAGCTGAAAGAACGATCTGCGTAAACAGTGATGATAACGGGGATTATAAGTCCAACGTCATTCTTGGTTCTCTCATTGAATTCCTTTGTGAACGCCATGATGTTGACGCCGTGCTGACCGAGTGCAGGTCCGACCGGAGGGGCCGGTGTAGCCTTTCCTGCCGGAATCTGTAACTTAATGTAGCCTGTAATTTTCTGAGCCATTCATTAGCACCTCCATTATTCGTGGTAACCGTGTTTTTTAACACTTGGCGGAACGGTCATATACCCGCTCCTCCCACTTGGCACTCTCTTGACCTTTACGGTCGGGCTTGTGCCTTCGCCGCGAGCCTTTCGGCTCTTATTAATAGGCATTAACTGCTTATTAACAAATCAATTATCGTCCAGAGCGATCTGATCAAGCTCTAACTCGACCGGAGTCTCTCTGCCGAACATGGAAAGAACTACGCATACGTTGTTGTTTGCAACATCGAGCGTGCTTACCACGCCGCCGTAGCCCTCCAACGGACCGCTGATTATCTTGACATTGTCACCGACTGCGTACTTAACCTCAACGCTGTGCTTTTCAACGCCGAGCGCTGCAACCTCCTTTTCCGTTAACGGAACAGGCTTGGAAGCAGGACCCACGAAGCCTGTGCATCCGCGGATATTGCGGACAACATACCAGCTATCATCGGTAACTATCATTTTTATCAGAACATATCCGGGAAAAATTTTGCGCTCAACCTCGCGCTTAACATTATCCTTGATCTCGGTAACCGTTTCGGTAGGAATTCTGATATCCTGAATCAGATCCTGCATACCGCGGCTCTCGACCATGGTAGCAAGGTCAGAAGCGACCTTATTCTCATAGCCGGAATAGGTATGAACTACATACCACTTTGCTTGTGTATTATCAGCCATTCTCTACCCTCCGCCGTGATCAGTTTTTGGTAAGGATAAGCTTAAGAAGCTCACCGAGTCCCTTATCGAACAACCAGATCATCGCGCCGATGATAAGGCAGATGATCAAAACAATAAGTGTGTTCTTAACAACATCCTTTATGCCCGGCCATACGATCTTCTTGACCTCGCTCTTATAATCGCGGAAGAAGCGAACAACGCGCTTCGCGATGGTAAGCTTACCGTCAGCTGCTGAAACCTCGAGATAATCGTCGATAAGCAGATAAGCAATAGCTGCTGCTGCAAAAGCAAACAGAGCGATAGCTGCTATCAGCACGAACGGAGCATACTCGATAGATGTAACTGCAGGTAACGGACGCTTGTCAACAAACTTTGTAGCATTGCTGAGAGCGATAACGAGCATGTAGATGGCAGCGCCGAGTCCAACAGCCGGAGCGGCATAACGCAGCTTCTTAGACTTGAAGGAGAAGGCACTCATCAGCGTAGCAATAACCGTGAGAATAAAGCAGAAGAGAATATCAGCAGACTTTGCCAGCTTATATGTTTCTCCGCCTACCTCAAGCTTGCCGCCGAAGGCGAGCTCGGCACCGATCGCGTTCACGGTATTACCGGACGAAACGATGGTGGCGAAATTCATGAAGAACATTACAAGGCCTGTAAGACCGAAGACAACGGCAAGTACTTGACAAATGCGATTGACAGTTTTCATTCCTTTGTCCCCCTTACTTTGTTTCCTTGTGTACGGTGTGCTTACGGCAGAAACGACAATATTTATTCATCTCGAGTCTGTCCGGATCGTTCTTCTTGTTTTTGGTAGTGTTGTAGTTGCGCTGCTTGCACTCTGTACAAGCCAATGTGATTTTAACTCTCATAACGGCACCTCCCGCTTTACGGAAATTTTTTTTGCTTTTACTTTACCGACACGCGAAAAACGCGCCGACCGTAAAAGTAAACGCCTCCCTCAATTTGAAAGCACACATTTTATGCCCGAGCACCAACATTTAGAGGTTTTCGGAAAGCATCGCACAATATGCTGTACTTCCATGATGAATCGGTCTTTTTCGCAAAAAAAAAGAACCTTTCAGAGGTGATACAATTATATCACAGTACCCCTGAAAGGTCAAGCATTTTTTTCTAATTTTAATAATTTTCTAAAAACGAGTGGGTTGCGCCGTTATCGCGGTCACGCCAGCCTGGGATGGTGGCAAGATTTACGTTGTGCAGACTGCGGAAGATATTTTCGTCAACCTCGGGATTTTTCTTTCTCAATTCCTTTATAAGCTGCTTTATCTCACGGCGCTTTGAGAGGTCCTCATGCTTTTCGCTCTCCTCGGTAAAGCGGCAGGCGCATTGCAAAAAACGCAGGTCATTATAATTTGCCCATGAGATTATCTCGCGTTCCTTTACCTTATATAAAGGGCGGATAAGCTCCATGCCCTCAAAATTGGTGCTGTGAAGCTTTGGAAGCATGGTTTTTATCTCGGATGAATACATCATGCTCATGAGCACCGTCTCGATCACATCGTCAAAATGATGCCCGAGAGCGATCTTATTACAGCCGAGACTCTTCGCCTTATCGTAAAGTGCTCCTCTCCTCATTCGGGCACAAAGATAGCAGGGTGAGCCTCCCGCATCATGTACCACGTCGAATATATTATTTTCAAATATTTCAGGCTCCACACCGAGTATTTTGGAATTTTCCTCAAGCAGACGGCGGTTTTCCTCAGCATACCCCGGATCCATAACGATAAATTTCACCGAAAACGGCACCTCGCTGTAGCGGCAAAGCTGTTGCATACATTTAGCAAGAAGCCATGAGTCCTTACCGCCCGAGATGCAGACGGCTATGCAGTCGCCTTTCTTTATAAGCTCATATTCCTTTACAGCCGAGATAAAAGCGTTCCAGATACCCTTTCGGTACTTTTTCACGATACTGCGCTCTATCTCCTGATATCTTTCAAGCTGTCTTTTCATTAATACGCTCCATTTTTCGAAAATTGATAGGCTATGCGCGGATCGCCGTTTTCAAGATAAATTATACCGCACCGCACAAAGCCGTTTTTCTCAAGCAGATGCTGCATGACCTTGTTGTCATGGTGCGTGTCTATTCTTATCTCATCATAAAACTGCTTGACATACTCAACGCACTGCGGCAAGACACCGTGACAAGTACCGTCGCTTGCAATGCGGTGGATAACTCCGTACTCGCGCGTATTGGGCCACTTGCCGTCCTCTATCACGGCATAGGTCGGGTCGGGACCTGCGAGCATTGCAAAAACGGCGTTGACGCCGCTATCAGTCTCCCCCACATAAAGCTGACCCTTTTGTATATCGTCCTCTAAAAGCTCGCGCGCAGGATGACCGCCTGACCATTGGTTAGGGTTGCCCGTAGCGCGCATAAAGGCACGCGCCGCCGCGTACACGCGAAGTATTTCTTCTATATCGGAAGGTTTTGCTTTTCTTATTTGCATTTTTGGCTCCTTTTAGGATGGTTTTCTAAATTATATTCATGTCTTCAATATGACTTGATGGGACTAAATAGGACGGGGACCCGTCCCCCTACGCCATGCCGCCATTAAGAAAGTAACACGCACAGTTTTGCAGTGGTATTGCATTTTTAATCCGCTGTCATTGCAAGCTCAAGCAATTTTTTATCTTTGTCGGTAAGCTCATATTTTTCAAACATATCGGGGCGGTTTTCACGTGTAATCAAAAGTGACTGCTGTCTTCTCCAATCGCTGATATTGCGGTCATGTCCCGAAAGCAGTACCTCGGGAACACGCTCGCCC
>JAFPCJ010000066.1 GCA_017423885.1 Clostridia bacterium
CGCTATTTTCGTAAGGATACAAGACAGCAGATTTGAAGTCTCAAAACGGTAAAAGGGAAGCTTTTTAACATACTCATCCTCAAGATTTGTAAGAAGCGGTGCGAGCGAATGAAAGTGCTCAAAGAAAATATGTGTGTTAAAGCAGGGAGCATCCTCAAAGGCGTGCTCCTGCAAAAGCTTGAAATCAGTCTCCTTTGAATTTATGGGCGGAATGGGAATTTCAACATTGCAGTTTTCCTGCGTGAAATCAAAATTGACTGCAAGATATACTGTTTTGCAGGGCATAAGCTGGTATTTTATACCTGCATTAATGTACATTAACCCACCTAAAGGCAGAGTGTACTCGTTTTCATTTACTCTTATATGTCCTTCGCCGCTTAAGACATAAAAAATACGCGCGTCAAGCGGAATATATTCGGGAAGTGCGGTAAGAGGATCTATTTCCAAACGTCTTACAAATCGGGCAAAAGGCTTTATGTCCTTGAAGAGCATTGTTTCACCATCTTTATTTTGTGCTAAAAATTCTTTGTTTTATAAATTGATTATATATTAATGTGATGATAAAATCAAGACAGTAAATATTTTTAAGGAGATAGTGTTATGATAGAACGTAAAAAACCAAGAACTGCAACGGTTGCGTTTTTCTCGGTAATACATGAGGTGTATTACGAGCAATTTGAGGGACTTGAAGCCTCGCTTAAAGGTTATCATGCCGAAACGGTCAAGCTTGTAGAAAGCAACGGCGTCAAGGTGAATGACTACGGTATCATAGGCTCTAATAAGGCGGCTTTTGAAACTGCCGACCTTATAAACGCTCAAAAGGCAGATATCATAATCTGTAATATGATAACCTATGCCACCTCGTCCGTTTTTGCTCCGATAGTTCAGAACACTTCGGCTCCCATAGTGTTGCTTGCGCTTCAGCCGAGAGCAGGTCTTGATTATTCCAAAGCTTCTACCTTTATGCAGCTTGAGAATGATAATATCTGCTCGGTGCCGGAATTTACAGGTGTTGCTATCCGTATGGGCAGACCGGTTGCCGATGTTATAATAGGCATGCTTTATGACGATGCCAAAGCGCAGGCAGAGCTTCGCGAATGGTGCGATATAGCAAAGGTTCTGCATGACCTTAAGGGCGCACGTATAGGTCTTATGGGTCATGTACTTGAGTCAATGTATGATATGCATGCCGATCCTACCGCTATCTCTGCCGCTTTCGGAGTACACGTTCCGCTTATCGAGATAGATGATGCCGCAAGGGAGTACCAAAAGGTAACGCGTGAGGAGATAGAGGCTAAAAAGAGCCTTATACTCGCAGAGTTTGACACTCCCGATCCCAAGAGCGACCCTGTTACAATGAAGCTTACCGATGCCGATCTTGAGAGAGCGGCGCACGGTGCCGCGGCGCTTGACCGTCTGATAGATACCTACTCGCTTACGGGACTTGCCTATTACTACGAGGGCATGGAGGATTCGCTCAACCGCAAGGTGGCAACCTCGTTTATAGTGGGTAACTCCATTCTTAACGCGCAGGGAACTCCTATGTGCGGCGAATTTGATATCAAGACCTGTATTGCAATGCTCATAATGGACCGTCTCGGTATAGGCGGAAGCTTTGCCGAATTCCATCCCTTTGATTTCAGTGAGGACTTTATCCTTGTCGGTCATGACGGACCGCATCATATCGCTATTGCCGACGGTAAGCCGATCTTACGTAGTCTTACGAAATTCCACGGTAAGCCCGGAAGTGGCGCATCGGTAGAATTTAAAATAAAAGAGGGCCCCATTACCATGCTCGGAATCACCCAGACCTATGGCGGAAAATTCAAGTTTGTTATAGGTGAGGGCGTTTCCAAGGCGGGTCCCATACCGCCTACAGGTAATACCAATACACGTGCCTTCTTTGAGCCTACTACCCGTGATTTTATAAAGAAATGGGTAATGCAAGGACCCACCCATCACTACGCACTCGGTATCGGTCACCATGCCGAGACAATAAAGAAGATAGGCGATCTGCTTGGAATAGAGACTGTAATTGTAAGATAAGAGGGTGAAGATATGTTTAAAACTGTTAATCTTGAATTGAGCCTTAAGCCATTTAAGAAGACTGACGAGCAAAGCATTCGCGAGGTTTGCCGCGGCGTTTTTGAACAGTGGAGACCTTTGCTTAAAAACCGCGAGACCGTTTCTGTTATGCTTTGGACTGCGGACGGAAGCGAGATACTTGACTACGCAGGGGATATGAACGATACCTTTGAATGGTGCTACTATCTCGGAACCGCAAACCACAAGCTTATAGATGACGATGAGCGAAAGGATATGTCTATACACCTTAAAAAGCAGTTGTATATGCCAAATCCGCCCGTTATGACCTATGGAATACTTAAAACAATAGTGTCGATGCTCAAGCAGGAGGGACAAAAGGCTTTCCCGAATGCGACCATCAGAGTGGGTGAGACCTTTGATATCGGTCCCGAGTTTGCTGTATCCGATTTTAAATACCGCCGTCACCTTGAGATCACCTCGGGAACTCGGCTTGACGGCTTTGGCTTTATCGATTCAACCGCGCTTTTAAATGCCGATGACCGCCGCTATGCCGCATATCCTGACGGCATTCCCGATAAGACGCCCTTTGGCACCTTCCTCGGAAAGCAGTCGAGTGTTTTTCTGCGCGATATGGGCTTTGATTACCTCTGGCTTTCAAACGGACTTGGCTTCAGCGCCGATCCTTGGGATACTACGGGTAAGCTGTTCGACGGAAAGGATTTTCATGTTGAAAATCTTGACAATACCCGTAAAAAGGTATTTGAATTCTGGAAGCTTTTCAGAGAAGCATGTCCCGATTTTCCGCTTGAGACCCGCGGAACAAACAATTCTGTCGGCATAGATTACGCTACCGACGGTGTGCCGCTGTACGATCTTTATAACGCAGGACTTAATATAACTCCGCCGCCAAACTCTCCTTGGGCGGCACTTAACGATAACTTCGGTCTTGAGATAATGGGACACATGACCCGCGTTTGTGAGTTGCCGTGCGACGGCTTTATGTTCCGTTACTATATCCATGATCCGTGGTGGATCAATTCGCCTTGGTATGACCGATATAACGGTTATCCGCACGATATTTATCTTCCTATGGCTGTCAGCCGAATCAAGGAGGATGGTAGCGTTCAATCGGCGGAGATGTTTAATATTTTGTCAATTGATAATTCTTTCGGTAATATGCCCGATAATTGCGTAAATGAGCCGTTGCCGCATATTCTTAAGGCTGAAAAGGACG
>JAFPCJ010000067.1 GCA_017423885.1 Clostridia bacterium
GCCGCACTCAAGGGTCTTGATCAGCTTATTGATACGGTAAAGGATAAGTCCTCTACACCTGAACTTCTCTTCCTGCAGGGCTTTGATCAGGAAAATCCGGACCCTGTGGTTACAGAGCTTGTTGCCGAGCTTAATAAGCGTAATAAATACGGTAAGATAACAGTTAACAATCTTGAGGATTATGTAGCTCTGTTAAAGCAGAGACTCAATGAGAGCGGAATTATAAATGATCTTCAGGTGCTTGAAGGCGAAATGATGGAGGTAGAGCGTGTAGGCGATGCGTTCGGACCGCTTTACAATGGCGTTTTCTCGGCACGTATGCCTATTAAGATGAAGAATAATCGCTGTGAAGCTTTACTTTCCGGCTGGAGCGAGCCTGTTGCTGTATGGAATATGATCTACGGCGGCGAATATCCGTCTGTTCCGATGCATAAGGCGTGGAAAGAGTTGCTTAAGAACCATCAGCATGACGGCATCGGCGGTTGTCATGTAGACCGCGTAACTACTGCCATGGACGAAAGATATGCAAAGGTATGCGATATCGGAGAGACGGTTGTAAGAAATTCGCTCGTTGATATCACCGCCCATATTGATTTCTCCAAGCTTGGAGATGAGCAGATAGGTCTTGCGGTTTACAACAGCAACCATTTTGCCCGCAGAGAGGTAGTTGATTGCCTTATAGATATACCCACAGATTGGGGTATGCGCTGGAGCGGCACCAATCGCAGAGATTTCAATATTGAAGCTGTAGATGCTAACGGAAATCAGGTTCCCTGCAAGATCTCAAAGCTTGATGATGATTATGTTTTTGGATATCTTAAGTTCGGAAACGTTATGGGATATGAGACCACACGTTGCTATATAGCTGTAGAAGTGGATGTACCCGCTTGCGGTTATACTACCCTTACGCTTACGCCTAAAAAACTTAAACAGGGCAAGAAGGATGTTCTCGTTAATGCGCCTAACTGCATGAGAAATGAAAACATCAGTGTTAAGATAAATGATAACGGTTCGCTTAATATTACCGATCTTAAGAGCGGCCGTCAATATGAAAACATGAACTACTTTGAGGATTCTTCCGATAAGGGTGGACCGTTGCGTTACGATCCCGCATATTATGAGGGCGCTATCAATACCCTGACTTCTCATCCGGAAGTAATGCTTATAAAGAATACCGAGCTTGAGGCTACATATCGCATCACCTATCGTTGGCAACTGCCCGAGAGCGTTGAGACCGAGCTTCGTATTCATGTTCCTCACGGCAGTGAATGGATAGAGCAGGGACCGCTTACCCGTTCTACACGCTACGTAGAGGAGGTCATCGTTTCCGAGGTTACTCTGCGTAAGGGAAGCCGCAAGGTTGATATCACCACCACTGTTGATAACAAAGCAAAAGATCATCGCTTGCGCGTAATGTTCCCGACAGGTCTTACCAAGGCTGTAAGCAGTATAACGGATTCTCCGTTTGATGTAGTACGCCGCGATATTGCAGTTCCGGATTCTACCGGATGGTACGAAGAGGCGGCACGCACATGGCCTACAAAGTCATTCGTTGCAGTAGCTGAGGGCGATACCTCATGTACACTTGTTCACGATTGCTTCAATGAGTATGAGATAACCGACGATGACGACCGCGCAATAGCACTCACAATGCTTCGTTGCTTCTCTACTGCCGGCAATCCTACCGAGACCTACTGCTATCAGGAATTGGCAGAGTGCCTCGGAAAGCATAAGTTCAATTACGCGATAGATCTTTCGGCAGGGGATGACACCGCCGCAATGGTCAGAAGCGCACAAAGCTTTATTACTCCCTTGCATGTAGCTCAGACCACCACTCATTCGGGTGAACTTCCGAGTGTAAAATCGTTTGTTGAGCTTCAGAATACTGATTTTATCGTTACTGCACTTAAAAAGGCAGAAAAGGACGGAGCAATAGTTATCCGCGGATATCTTGAGTCTGAAAAGGACAATACAGTATCACTCAACTTTGGCTTTGATGTAAAAGAAGCTTATAAGTCAGATCTTCAGGAAAACAATGTTCAAAGCCTTGAAGTGGCAGACGGCAAGGTCTCTATGACGGTTGGAACCAAGGAGATAGTGACCTTAAAGCTTTACATCTGATGTTATTAGAAAGGAAGGCATGTTAATGAAAAAACTGATTTCAATTCTTTTGGTTTTAGTTCTTGCGCTTACCATGTTCGCGGGCTGCGGTAAC
>JAFPCJ010000068.1 GCA_017423885.1 Clostridia bacterium
AGATCACCGCACCATACAAGGCGGTCACGCTTTATGCCGTCCCAGATGTAGCCGTTCTGGAAATTAAGCTTTAAGGTGTAGGCGGCGGTGTTTATTATTTTGTTAAGCGCGCGGTCACTTGTTTTGATCACTGCTTCGCGTGCAAGATTGGGAAGAATGCTTACCGCGTATATGTTCTGCATAAGCAGCGGCTTATCGTCAAGCATCTCAATGCGTACAAATCTGAAGCCCGTAAGCCCGAAGGTAAGATCGGACATGGGACTTACCAAGGCTGTAAAATCACGCGGAGAATGGTCGTTGGTAGCATTTTTTTCGCCAATAACTGAACAAGCTTCGCTTGCTGATTCTCCAAAGGTAATACGCAAATTAGCACAACCGCCAAGGTTGGAGATATCACGCGTAATAATACGCACACTGCCGCAAAGCTCCTTGCCGAAGTCAAGTAAGACCCATGAGCCTTTATTAAAATGAGCGCAATGATTACAACTGAAAGCAACGCATGGCTCCTTGGCATTTAAAAGCTCCTCGGGGCTTTCTACAAGTTCGCTTGCGAGTATTTTAACAGGTGCAATAAGCTCCTTTTTAACGCCGAAATCATTTGAATTCCATTTTTCTATCATGCTTTTCTCTCCTCATAAGTGTTTCTATTACAGTTTGATTTTATCGGTATCAATAATAAGGTTAAGGTGTTTTCGGTGGACAAGCCACACATTAAGGCATCTTTAAAAGCTCGGATATTTTATCGGCTGTTGCAAGTCCCTGCGAAAATGCGGTAGCCGCACCTGCCGCTGTACCCATACGAAGCGCCTGCGCGTAGTCCTTGGTCTTAATATACTCGCTGATAAAGCCTGCCACCATAGAGTCACCCGCGCCGACTGAATTTACAGCCTTGCCACGCTTTGCAGGAGCAAAATGCGAGCAGGAGAATTCGTCAAGCAGTAATGCGCCCTTGTCTGCCATAGAAACAAGTACGTTTACGGCGCCGCATTTTTGAAGTCTGCGTGCCATGTCAATTACTTCTTCGTGGGTTTCGGGACGTCGACCGAAAATCTCAACAAGTTCCTGAATATTTGGCTTTATTAGGAAAGGACGGTATTTTAGAACATTTTCGAGTAGCTTTCCCGTAGCATCTACTACCGATAAAACATTTTTGCCTTCAAGACGCGAGAGTATCTGTTCATATATATCATCGGGTAAGCTTTTGGGTATACTTCCGGCAAGAATGATAACATCTCCTGCTTTAAGAGCGTCAAGCTTACCGAAAAGTGCGGCAACATCATCGCTGCTGATGCTCGGTCCCTGACCGTTTATTTCGGTCTCATCTGTGGAACGAAGCTTTACGTTAATGCGAGTATTGCCACTCTTTAAAATACAAAAATCCGAGCGGATGCCACTTGTCTTAAGACCGTCAAGAATAGCACGACCGGTAAAGCCCGCACAAAATCCGAGAGCAACAGACTCGGTTTCAAGCTGCTTTAAAACAAGCGAAACATTGATTCCCTTGCCGCCGATAGAGAAATGCTCCTCGGTTGAGCGGTTGGTCTCGCCCGAGATCAGTTGCGACACATTCATAACATAATCGATAGCAGGATTAAAGGTTACGGTATATATCATGATCTTATCTCCTATAAGAATATTTATTTTATCGCTTTTATTATAAGATAGGAAGCATTAAAAGTCAAATTTTTACTTAATTTAATATTTTTTAAAAAAACACTTGCTTTTTCTAAAATTATGTGGTATTATAACATTCGCACATGGGGGTGTAGCTCACTTGTGAGCGTGAAGCACGCAGTCACGCACCCCACAATAAAATTTCATAACCAAATCACTTAATGTGTTTATTTGGGGCATTAGCTCAGCTGGGATGAGCGCTTGACTGGCAGTCAAGAGGTCAGGGGTTCGATCCCCCTATGCTCCACCACC
>JAFPCJ010000069.1 GCA_017423885.1 Clostridia bacterium
AGACTGATGCTTAGCGACCCCGAAAATGTGCTTGAAAGCGGCATAGAGATCGAAGCAAAGCTTCCGGGCAAAAATGTACCGAGCCTTGAGGGACTTTCGGGCGGTGAAAAGGCGCTTGTGGCGCTGTCTATATACTTTGCGATCATGCAGGTTAACGCACCGCCGTTCTGCTTCCTTGATGAGGTGGATACAGCGCTTGACGATATAAACGTTGATCGCTTTGCCGATTACATGAAGCGGTCAGAACTTGCAACGCAGTTTATCTGCGTTACTCACCGCCGCGGCACAATGGAAGCCGCCGATATGCTTTACGGTGTTACTATGCAGGAAAAGGGTATCACAAAGCTGCTTGAGCTTGATGTTGCCCAGCTTGAGAAAAAACTGCTTGCCGAGCAGAATGGTTAAGGAGTAGGAAATGGGATTTTTCAGCAAAATAATCAGCGGTCTTCAAAAGACCCGTACATCGATAGTTGAAAGCTTTAACTCGGTGCTCAACCGTTTCACCAAGATCGATGAAGAGCTTTTCGAGGAGCTTGAAGAGACCTTGATAATGTCCGATATGGGAGTCGAGACCTCGGTAGAGATATGCGATCGCTTGCGTAAAAAGGTAAAGGAAAACGGTATTACCGATCCGTCCGAGATACGCGGTCTTATGCATGATATAATTTCGGACATGCTCGGGGAAGATAAAGGACTCACACTTGACACCAAGCCCTCGGTAATACTTGTTATCGGAGTTAACGGTGTAGGCAAGACCACCACTATCGGAAAGCTTGCTTTACAGCTTAAGAACAGCGGTAAAAACGTTGTGCTCGGTGCGGCTGATACATTCCGCGCCGCCGCTATCGATCAGTTGGGTATCTGGGCCGAGCGTGCAGGAGTTACAATGGTTAAAAGCGTTGAGGGTACCGATCCTGCATCGGTAGTCTTTGATACTATCGCTTCAGCAAAGGCAAAGCATGCCGATGTAATAATCTGCGATACCGCAGGCAGACTTCATAATAAGAAAAATCTTATGGATGAGCTTGCAAAGATGTACCGCATAATCCACCGTGAACTGCCCGATTCAAGTCTTGAGACCTTGCTTGTGCTTGATGCCGCTACGGGACAAAACGCCGTAAATCAGGCGCGCGAATTCAAAAGCGTTGCCGATATTACGGGTATAGTTCTTACAAAGCTTGACGGTACCGCAAAGGGCGGAATAGTTGTGCCTATTCATAATGAGCTTGATATTCCGGTTAAATTCGTAGGTGTCGGTGAGGGGATAGACGATCTTCAGCCCTTTGTTGCAAAGGAATTTGCCGACGGTATTTTTGAGGTGCAGGAATGAAAATATATATAGCTACCAAAAATGCAAAAAAGTTAGTTGAGCTTAAAAGAATACTTGAGCCGATGGGTTTTGAGGTGCTTTGCCAGAAGGACCTTGATTTCGAAGTGCCCGATGTTGAGGAAACAGGCACTACCTTTGAGGAAAACGCCCTTTTGAAGGCTCATTCGGGACTTGAGGCTACAGGATATATAAGCGTTGCCGATGATTCGGGTATTTGCGTTGACTATCTCGGCGGCGCCCCCGGAATCTTTTCTGCAAGATATTCGGGTGAGAATGCAACCGATGAAAAGAATAATGCCAAGCTTTTAGCCGAGCTTGAGGGAGTGCCCATAGAGCAAAGAACGGCGTATTATGTTGCCGCTATTGCTTGCGTTTTCCCCGACGGCAGAGAGTTTACCGTGCGCGGTGAATGTCACGGATATATAGATACCTGTATGCACGGTGACGGCGGCTTCGGCTATGATCCCATGTTTATTTCAGAGATCGGATGCTTCGGAGAGGTATCTGCCGAGGAAAAGGACAAGGTAAGTCATCGCGGCAGAGCGCTTAAGGTATTTAAAGAAGAATTAAAGAAGTATATTTCAGGAGAGAAAAACTAATGCTTAATTCAAGACAGCGCGCACAGCTGCGCGGCATGGCTAACAGCTATGAAACCATTTTTCAGATAGGCAAGGGCGGCATAGGCGATCAGCTTATCAAGCAGGTAGATGAAGCGCTTGAGGCGCGCGAGCTTATAAAGCTTCGCGTGCTTGAAACCGCAGGCATCACCTCGCGTATTGCCGCTGATGAGATAGCTCCCAAGGTTGGAGCCGATGTGGTTCAGGTAATAGGTACGAAGTTTATTCTGTACCGTGCGGCAAGCCAAAAGGAAAACCGCAAAATAGTTCTCGTAAAATAATGGGTGTTACCGTTTTTTTCGGTGGGACCTTCAATCCCTTGCATATCGGGCATTACGAAATAGTAACTGCTTTGTGTGAACGCGAGGAGATTGACAAGGTCTATATCATGCCGGACCGTATTCCTCCCCATAAATCGGATGCTTTTTTAGCGCCTGATGAAGACCGAATAGAAATGTGCCGTCTTGCCGCCGAGGCTCACGAAAAGGCAGAGGTCTTGACCGTCGAGTTTGAGCGAGAGGGTAAAAGCTATACCTTTGATACGGTGTGTGAGCTTGAGCGCCGTTATCCCGATACCCGATTTTGTATGGCGTGCGGCGGCGATATGATTGCCACGCTTGACCGCTGGTACCGTGGGGAAGAGCTTATTAGAAAAATACCCTTTTACGGCTTCAAAAGGGCAGGCGAAGCCGATTTTGATGCCCATGTGCAAAGACTTCGCGAAAAAGGAGCGCAGATAACCGTACTTGATAAGGAGATCACAGAGGTATCGTCAACTGCTTTACGCGAATTGTTGGCAAATGGGGGCACGACCGAGCTTTTACCGCCTGAAATTTATGAATATATAATTAAAAGGGGGCTTTATAAGTGAGTAGCACCTTAAATGATTATCCCGAATACAAAAAGCTGCTCGAAAAACGCCTTACTCCGAAGCGATACCATCATTCGCTGTGCGTTGCCGATGAAGCATACCGTCTTGCCAAAAAATACGGCGGAGATGCCGAAAAGGCATATCTTGCAGGACTTTTGCATGACGTTACTAAAAACGCTTCTCAAAGTGAGCACTTGAATATTTTTGATACCTTTGGTATAATTCTTAACGAGACTGAACGCTCGGCAGAAAAGCTTTGGCATGCGATATCGGGAGCGGCTTATATTGAGTATGTGCTGAATATTAAGGATAGCGAGCTTATAGAAGCAGTGCGCTACCACACCACCGCGCGCGCAAATTTGCCGCAGCTTGCAAAAATTTTATATCTTGCGGATTTTACTTCGAGTGACCGCGATTATGACGATGTTGACGTAATGCGAAAACTTGTTGACGAGTCTCTTGACAAGGCGTATGCTTATGCGTTAAGATATACTGTAATGGACTTGGCTTCGCTTAACCGCGCTATACATCGCGATACCTTTGAAGCGTATAATGAAACTTTTTTAAAAGGAGTAGACCTTAATGGAGTCTGAAAAAATACTGAAAATTGCGGCAAAAGCTCTTGACGATAAAAAGGCACTTGAGCTTAATGCCTTAAAAATAGCCGATCTTACTATTCTTACCGAATATTTCCTTATTGCTACCGCTACCTCGTCTACGCACGTTCATTCGCTTGCCGATGAGGTTGAAGCCGTGCTTGAGGAAGCAGGCTGTAAGGCGCACCACATAGAGGGTCGCTCTACAGGTTGGATAGTATTGGACTATGGCTCTGTTATCGTTCATGTATTTACGCGTGAGCAAAGAGAGTTTTACGGTCTTGATAAGATGTGGGCGGACGGCGAGACTGTCGGCATTGAAGATTTAATTAATATCAGCGAAGGAGACTGATCATGAAATACGAATTTACTGAAATCGAACAAAAATGGCAAAAGATATGGGATGATAATAAGACCTTTGCGGCTAAAGAGGATTATTCTATGCCTAAGTTTTACGGTCTCGTTGAGTTTCCGTACCCTTCAGCACAGGGACTTCACGTAGGTCATCCGCGCTCGTATACGGCTATTGACATTGTTTGCCGTAAAAAGCGCTTGCAGGGCTTTAACGTGCTTTATCCTATGGGTTGGGATGCGTTTGGTCTTCCTACCGAGAATTTTGCAATAAAAAATCATATTCATCCTGCAGTTGTTACAGAGGATAATATTGCAAACTTCAAGCGTCAGCTCAAATCTCTCGGTTTCTCTTTCGATTGGGACAGAGAGGTAAATACTACCGACCCGTCATATTACAAGTGGACACAGTGGATATTCTTACAGCTTTTCAAAAAGGGACTTGCCTATAAAAAGCAGATGAACGTTAACTGGTGTACCTCATGTAAGTGCGTTCTTGCAAATGAAGAGGTTATTGACGGTAAGTGCGAGCGTTGCGGAAGCGAGGTCGTACATAAGGAAAAGAGCCAGTGGATGCTTAAGATCACCGAATATGCCGAAAAGCTTATCAACGGTCTTTCCGATCTTGACTTTATCGAGAGAGTAAAGACTCAGCAGATCAACTGGATCGGTAAATCCACGGGTGCAGAGATCGATTTCAACACCACTGTTGGCAGATCTCTTAAGGTATATACCACAAGATGCGACACCCTCTTTGGCGCAACCTATATGGTTATTGCTCCCGAGCACAGCTTCCTTGAGGAGTTTAAGGAGCAGATCACCAACTATGCCGAGGTTGAGGAGTATAAGGCTCAGGCGGCACGCAAGTCCGACTTTGAGAGAACCGAGCTTGTTAAGGACAAGACCGGCGTTGTTCTTCAAGGCGTTAGAGCGATCAACCCCGCAACCGGCAAGGAGATTCCTATCTTCGTTTCGGATTATGTTCTTGCAGGCTACGGCACCGGTGCTATCATGGCGGTTCCCGCTCACGATAGCAGAGACTGGGATTTTGCAAAGAAATTCGGTC
>JAFPCJ010000005.1 GCA_017423885.1 Clostridia bacterium
AGGTAGAAGCCTCTATTTCAGCAGCCGAAAGTTCTGCTGTATTACTCTTGAATGCAGAATACGGCAGGAATACAAATCCCTCAAACGCCGATCTTCCGCTTAAGACTCCGCTTTGCTCAGACAGAGCTGACCATGTCACTTTTTTCTCGTTTATACCGCAGTAGCCCAATTGTGCGCCGTTATTTTCAGCCGCATAGACCTCACTGCCGTTAAGACGCAGATTTACCTTCAGCTCGCTTACCGTAAGGGTATCAAGCTTTACATAAAAGGCTATACCATGCGTTTTTCCAAGCTTCCAATCATTTTCAAACGGAAGCTTTACTATTGAATAATGCTTATCGGCGTCGGCAGCCTTCGGATATACCGAAAAGGCTCTGCCGAAGGGCGATGCATCAGTGAGCATTCTGATCTCAAAATACTCCTCTGCGCCCGTTTGCACCGTTACTGTATGCAACGCTTCGTCACCGTTATTTGCAATATAATTATGCTCTCCTGCCGAAAATACATTGAAATCTATCAGATTCAGCACATCCGCAAAGGAGCCTATAAGCAATAACAGCGAAAGTATCAGCGCCGCCGCTCTTTTTCTCGCTTTGGTCATATCTTTTCTCCCTTCCTTTCAGACCCTACAGGTCTTGCTCGCCGTACTGTACGGCTTGGCTGTATTTTTAGGAAGCTTATTTTGCCGCGCGATCGTATGCCGCCTGATAAACTGCAACATAATCCTCAACGCCAGCCTTCTTGAACTTGCTTATCCAGGAGTTCCAGCCGCTGCCAAGGTAGCCTGTATAAGCCGAGTTGCCCTGCATCATCTGCTTGCACTGATACCAGCCTGTATCAAAGTTAAGATTTGCATTGGGTTTATTAATGGTCTTTACCTCTTTAGCGGTAAAGGTAACATCACGCAAAAGATTTGTGGGAACTTGTTTTGCATACATAGCTTTTGCATCCTTACCGTACTGTGCGATCTTCTTATCGTAAGAGGAAAGGGTCTTGGGGCTATCGGTAAAGTATGCGGCATATTCCTTGCCGAAATATCCGGGGATAGCGCCTACGGGAGAATGCTTGAGAGCGGTCTCACCCTCAGGGATATCTATGTAATACTTGCCGTTAGAGGCTTTCTTCATATACTTTGTGTTGTAGTTCTTAAATGCATTACCCTCTGCAGAGTAGAAGTAATCAAGCCAACGAAGTGCAACCTCCTTGTTGCGGCAGGTACGGAAGATAACGGTAGCATTTCCGTATACCTTCGGGCTGTAGCGCTTAACGCCTGCTTCAAGATTGTCTCCTACCTCGGATGCAGGAGCAGTAGGAACGGGCATGAGAACATAATCATCAAATAGATCCTCACTCATGCTGGTATAAGGAGACGACCACAGGAAGCAACCTACCTTACCCGTGCTCAAAAGCTGCTGGAATTCGGTCTCGGAGATCTGCGGATCCTGAAGCTTTGCAAGACCCTGATCCTTAAGTCTCTTCCAATAGGTCATACCGTACTGCATCTCGTTCATAGTGAAGATATACTGTGCCTTGCCTTTTTTATCGATCATTATATTGTTTGCCCACTCGAAGTAAACACCCCAAGGTCCGAACAGATCGGGCAGGTAGCAGTTAGCGCAGAAGGGTATCTGATTAGCTACACCGTCACCATCGGGATCGGAGTTTTTGAACGCCTGAAGCACCTTTGTAAGCTCAGTAGTGGTCTTGGGAACCGAAAGCCCCAATTTATCAAGCCACTTCTTATTGATGTTCCAATATGAGCCGGGGCTGCTCTCCTGAATCATGGGAAGAGTATAGATAGCGCCGTTCTGTTGCAGAATAGCCGCCTTAACATCGCTGTCCTTCTGCATGAGCGAATAGAGGTTTGGAGCATATTTTTCAAGGCTATCTGCCATGTTCCAGAATACATTTCCGGTACCGTTGGTATAAACGTCGGCATCACTCAGAACGCCTTCAATCGAAATGAAGATATCGGGGTAGTTTCCACTTGCCATAAGCATCGTAATACGGTCTTTAAGTGCGCCCGCAGTAACGAGGTTCCAATTTATCTTAACATTGGTCATCTTCTCGTACTGCTTAACGAATTCCATCTGATTCCAATCAAGCGGATTCCCATCACTACGATAGGTAAGAACGGTAAGCTCTACCTTTTCATCAACTATCGGGAAGCCTGTAGCATGGAAGCCGTCGCCCTCTTTGCGGTCACTGTCTGTACCCTGATTTTTGTTTCCGCCCTTGCCGCTCGAGGTGGTTGAGCCCGATGCAGTACCCTGCTGGGTATCATCGGCAACGCCGTCACCGTCTGTATCTTTTTCGCCGAACGCCTCATCTCCGAAGAGTCCGCCTTCAAGGTTATCGGATGTTGTTTCCTTTTTTCCACAGCCTGCAAAACAGCCTATTATAAGCACAAGGCTTAAAAGCAATGCTATAAAATTACGAAGTTTCATGATTTTCTCCTTTCATCACTTAAAGACCTGAATGAGATTTGGTCATTAACCAATATGAATACTGATTTTCTATACGCTCGGCAATGTCTCCGCCTATTGCGGCACCCTGCTTGCGAGCACGGTTCATTATGGCATCTATCTCTTTAACGCACTTGCCGTACATCTCGGCGCCCGAGGGAATACCCCACTCATAGCAGAATACATCGCATTCGTCATTAGCATCGGTAAGTGCCTCATAGAATTCGTACATGGCTTCAGCCGCATCGCCGTAAAGACGCTTACAAGCTGACATCATAATATCTTCAAAGGACTGATTGCAGTTCCACATTGCCTTGGCAGATACATACCACATAGGCCAACGAAGCTCAAAGCAATCAAACTCATTAGATTCATAGTCACCGTTAGGACCTTGGTCAATGTATATGTATTTGCATCCCTGCTCTTTAAGCCAACGGGCATTATCTATAAAGGACTTTCCGGGCACCCAGAAGCGGTAACGCCATTCATTATCACCGAAAGCACCGGCACAGTTCCATTCGTACAATGCCTGCTGACCGCCGAGTGCCTTCCATTGCAGATAATTGTCTAAAAATACATTGGTTCGAGCCATTCTGCCGTCGGTATAAAGCATTGCCGTGCTCTTGGCAACCGTAAGATTTTTGGTTTCATCAAAGCTGTCACCCTTACGGATGGTACGGGTAGTACCGCCCTGATGGCAGAGGGTTATAAGTACGTTATCCTCTATTTTTTCACCGAGTTGCTCAGGTGTAGGGGCGTTAAAGGTACATACATACGCATAGATCATAAGGGTCTTATCAGGATATTCATCCTTAACGCCACGAGCAACTATATTAGCGAATTTTACAAGCTGAACAGTAAAGCAATCTCCCATCTCTTTACAGTTATCACACTCGCAGAAATTTCCGTAGTCGGGGTCACCCTTGCCGCCGTTACCGTCATTCTGACCTATCGAAACTCCTGTATATTCGGGATTTTCTTTAAAGAAGGTCTTTACACATTCGATAACGTGTTGCTGAACATCAGGATTGGAAAGACAGCATTGCCACCATTTAAGGCCCTCAATCGATCTTACTCCGTTGACCTGTGCAAATACCTCATTTGTGGTACCGTATTCGGTAGGTGAAAAGAATGTGGTAAACTTATGGTCAACCTCGCTCGGCTCACCGCCCAAGAACCAACGCTTTGCAATTATCGGGTTAGAGCTTTCGTCGCCTACGAGCACACGGTTATATCGGGTAGGATAGCTCGGGCGGTATACCGCATTACAGCAAGGTACATACGCCGTATCAGCCTCGGGAATTACATTCCAAAGCGGATCGTTTGCAAACCAGCCGAATCCGAGCGACTCAAGAAGCTGGGTGACCGCAAAGCCGGTACCGTTGTAGCTGCTTTCGTCATTTCCTGCAACAACAAGGAAATTAAGACTGCTGACTATTACAAAGCCCTCATTATTGGGATATCCCGAAGGAATCTTTACGCCAAGTTCCTTGGTATACGAGCTTTCACCTACAAGGATTTTGTTTCCCTCAACAGGCGGGGTATCCTCTTCAAGCTCTATAACGGGGAATTCCTTGCCTGTCATCGCCTTAAGGTTATCAGCAAGGTCAAATACCGCTGAATAGACTTTTGAGGAGCAGTTGGTGTCATAAAGAATCGAGCATTGCACCTCGCCGTTCTTTATAAGGCAAAAGTCTCCTTTTACAAGCTTATAATCCCATTCGGTTACTGCGGGGCTGCCTTCACTTCCCTCCACCGTGCTGACACTTTCCTTCGTTACCCATTTTTCCTCGGGTACAGCATTTTCGGAAGAGGAAGATGTATATGAAAAGCGTCACATGG